>JADFYX010000022.1 GCA_015232795.1 Magnetococcales bacterium | reverse complement strand
TAATAAAAAGGTTTTTTGCCAAATCTATCTCGGGCGCAAAATAGCTTGTTGCGTTTTTTATCGTAGATAACAAAGGCAAACATACCATTTAGGCGTATGGGTAGCTCTTCGCCCCATTCAAGGTAGGCGTATAGCAGGGTTTCTGTATCTGAATGGCTGGTGGAAAAACGGTGGCCACGGTTTTCAAGCTCTTGGCGTAGCTCCATATGGTTGTATATTTCACCATTAAAGATAATTGCGGTGTTACCTTTTCGGTTCCACATGGGTTGGGAGCCACCAGCGATATCGAGGATAGATAGCCTTCGATGACCTAGAAACAGACCGGAATTTAAATCGGCATACACCCCTTGATCGTCAGGTCCACGATGGGCAAGGGATTTTGTCATCCGTTTTAGATCACCCTTATCTCCTGCTCCAACAAAGCCGACAATTCCGCACATTAAGGTCTGCCTTTAGGTTGGCTCGTCAATGTTGATGGTTCCACGTACGGTATAGATATTCAGGCGTTGGGATTCGTAATAGGTGCGAACTACCATCTCAGCCACCAGTCCCAACAAAATGGCAATGATACCCACCATAAAAGACATGACAGCAGCTAGGGGCATGGGGGTGCTGATAAACGATATATTGTGGAAAATTCTTAAATAGACTGCCAAGATACCACTTAAAAGAGATACGAGGAGAAAAAACAGCCCAAAGCTACCGAAGAGATAGATGGGTTTGGTGAAATAGTTCTCCATAAACCAGACGACGATAAGGTCGAGAATAACTTTAAAAATGCGGTTTAGGCCATATTTGGAGATACCGTGGATACGGGGATTATGGGAGACGGGAATTTCTGTAACTTGTGCACCCTGCCATTTAGCATAAATAGGGATAAAACGGTGCATTTCTCCATAAAGTCGCACCCCTTTTATAACGTCTCTGCGGTATACTTTTAGGGTACAGCCGTAGTCGTGAAGAACGAGGCCGGATATTTTAGAGATAATTTTATTGGCGATCATGCTTGGGATGGTGCGGGTTATGGCTTTATCCTGGCGATCTTTTCTCCAGCCGGAGACAACATCAAATCCTTCGTCTAATTTTTGCAAAAGGCGAGGTATATCTTTTGGATCGTTTTGCAGATCGGCATCCATAGGGATTAAAATTTCGCCACTGGCTTTTTCGATACCAGCCATAAGTGCTGCGGTTTGACCGTAATTTCGCAGGAAATTAACAACTTTAAATGTCGGGTCGTTTTTGGCAATTTGCGCTAGTTTTGCTTGTGAGCCATCGGTGCTGCCATCATCAACCATAATTATTTCATAGGGTTTATTTTGGTCATCCAATACAGTTTTCAAGGCTTTATGGAGAGGGTCAAGATTATCTTCCTCGTTAAAAACAGGGATGATTACTGACAATACAATGGGTGGTGTACTCACTTTTTGCTCTCCGCAGTGTTCTGCAACAGGCTGACCACTGAAATAGTATGTTTTTTTAGCGATTTTGTTAGAATTTTTATAAAAAATTCAACCCTTAAACAGTATCACAACTATCTTATTATTTCAAACAGCCCTTGGTGTTTAGTGGTTGGTTTAATTAGGGCAAAATGTTAACATTCTGGTATATTTATTGCCAGATATTAGAAAATCCCTGCATATAATGTTATTAATGTTCGGGTTATAGTTAACCTTGATGAAGCAAAATATATTTTGCTCCTATTAATTTTGTCTTTTTTTGCGAACAGTTGATGACAGTTTCCAAAAAGAAAATTTTCGCTGATGAACGTTTGACTGCAGAAAAACTGCAAGCAGAGCGGGCGCGGCGAAAAGTCAAACATTTGGTTGGAGTGGTTGCTAACGTCCAAGCGGAGAGCCATAGCCAACCCAAGGCTGTATTGGTTCGTCCACCTATTGTTGCGGTTCAGCGTGCGATTAACAATGAGGCTGTTCCGGCGGTTGGTTTGGCTTATATTTTAGCTTTTGCGAAAAGCCGGGGTTATGAGGTTAAATTAATTGATGCAATTGCGAGCCGTTTAAACCGCATTTGGCCTTTGGACGATGTTCCGGGTTATATCTGTAAGGGTTTGACTTTTGACGAGATTATTGCAGATATTGATCCTGATACGGAGGTTATTGGTTTTTCCATCATGTTTTCAGGAGAGTGGCCTGCCCATCGAAGATTGATAAAAATGGTTGGTGAGAAATTTCCCCAGGCTTTGTTGTTGGCAGGTGGAGAGCATATTACGGCGTTGAGTGAATTTTCTTTGAGGGATTGCCCTGAACTTGATTTTTGTGTTCATGGCGAGGGGGAGATGACCTTTGTTGATATATTGGATGGTTTGCGTCTGGGCAAGGATTTAAGGGAGTTGGAAGGGGTTGCCTATTTAGATAAAGATGGCAGTTATTGCACAGGGGGAGGTTTGCCGAGAATACGAGATATAGACAATTTGCCCTGGCCCCATTGGCCGGACGGCTATCTTGAGAATTTTTGGGATGCTGGCAAGTCTTATGGCATACAAAGTTTTAGGGACATGCCCATGATGGCTTCCCGGGGTTGTCCGTTTCGTTGTACATTTTGTTCTAACAGCCAGATGTGGACTACTCGTTATATATTGCGGGATGTAGAGGATGTTATATGGGAGATTAAGCATTGGTTGGCAAAGTATCAGATTACGGCGATTCAGTTTTATGATTTGACGGCGATTACGAAGAAGAGTTGGGCGATGGAGTTTTGTCGGCGTTTGAAAGAGGAAAACCTGAATATCAACTGGTCTTTACCTTCGGGTACTAGGAGTGAGATTTTAGATTTTGAGACATTATCTAACTTTAAAGACACGGGTTGCAACTATTTAGTTTATGCCCCGGAGACTGGCTCTGCGAGAACCTTGAAGGCGATTAAGAAACGGGTTGATCTTAAGAATATGGATGATTCTATCAGGGCAGCTAAGAGGGCTGGACTGGTAATTCGCACAAACCTGATTATTGGTTTTCCTGGCGAGACGAGGGTTGATGTTTTTCATACGGTTGTTTATGGGTTGAAGTTAGCATTTTGGGGAGCGGACGAGGTTAGTATTAATATTTTTTCCCCTTATCCTGGTACTGAGATTTTTGCTGATTTGATTGCGAGTGGAGAGTTGGTTGTTAGTGACGATTATTTGTTGGGATTGACATCGTTGAATAGTGATTATACGGCATTTAATCCTATTACGTGTAACAAGAACATGTCGGCATTTGAGATGGCTTGTTATCGTTTGGGATTTATGATGATTAACTATATTTTGGGTTATCTGTTTTATCCTAAGCGTATATTTAGGACGTTGCGCAATATTTTTTCGGATCATCATGCTGCGACGGTGTTGGAGCATAGGTTGAAGGATGTAATTGCGGGTTGGAGAAAAAAAGAAAAATAAAATTATATTTATCCATTATTCCAAATGGTGGTGTATATTAATTTCTCGCTAAAGCCAGTGATTCAGATTAAAGTGCAAAACAGTGTTCTATACCATTTACATATTTTGAATTTTTGGTGAGACGAAAAGGTAAATATTTACATAGCACTCCAGCGATATCCTCTTTTGCCTCATCGGACTTAATCTCCACCACCAAAGAGTCTGACTTATAGCTTCGAATGTGGCAAATACCTCGTAAATCATAGGGTGTATAGCACAGATCCCTATCCAGGGTGATTATAGATACGCCATCTGCCGAAGAGAAATATTGGCGAGTGTATTGGACAAGTAATACTGGTTGTAGTGTGGAGAGGGAAAGTTCAATATTTTCAGGTAGTTGACTATCTTTGATCCAGCGGTTGATGCCATTTACTCTCTGTGTGGTTTTTAGCTCTGTAACAAGCATGTTAAAGCGGTCTTTGTGACCAAGTAGGTCTGTTTTATGTTTTAACTCCAGCTTGGCATCTATATTTTGGCAACTCTCTATACCATACCAGCGAATTCTAACCTTTTTTCTTTTACTTATACCATCAATATTGGCTTTTAACATATGCCAGCCCAGGGTATCAAAGTAGATACTGTTAACCCTGCGAGGTTCATATTTAACGCTAAATCCACCCGGTATTAATTTAATCATCTCCTCAAGACGAAACTGCCTATCGCGATGGATAGATATTTTGCGCTCAAATCTTCTATTTGGTGCAGTTTTTTCCATTATTTTTTTCCATATAATTTGTTATAGACCTTTCTTTGGGTAGGGGTAATATTTTGAGTATTGATAATAAGGGATGAACCAACCTCTAAATAGTGAAGATTATCTATGTTACTATTTTTTACGTCTGAGGCAACAACATAGCCGGGACCAAATTCAGCTTTTTTTTGAAAAACAGCAAACCCTATACGGCTGTTATTTATAGCAATATGGTTGAGGTGCACTTTAGATAGATCTTTGCTGGCGATAGCAATTTGAGCATTTTCAATTATTATGTTGTCACCGTTAAAGAGGCTTTTTTCTCCAGCACTAAGTGCTTTATCGCCCACATTTTTCATTTTAATATTTTGCGCTTCAACGTGAGAGCCAGATAGATCCACGGCATCGTTACCAGATTTAATAAAGCTGGAGTTGTTTATAGATCCATTGGCAAAATCTAAATCCAGAGCATCACTGCCAGCATTGATAAATTGTGAATTATCAATAGTAAATGAGGTGCGGATTATGTTGAGGGAATCTTCGGCAGCAATATTTTTAAAAAGGGTGTTGGTAATTGCAACAGGTGAACCATAAAAAGTTACGCCGCCTGTTACAGACCAGCCCCCTAGATTGGGATTTTTCAACCCTATAAAATTCACATGGTTAAGTTTTGATTCTGCTTTTGATCCTAAAACGACAACTCCCTGACCTGTGTTATCAGTGGAGTCTATTATAACAGGATTTTGGGCTGTTCCTTGGAGATCAATAGCCTCTCTTGCCAATATAAAAGCTCTGTTTTTTAATGTGATTTGGGTTCCTGCTCCCATCTTGAGTTTTATTCCATGAGCTAAAATCAAGGGCTGCTCTAAAATCCATTTGCCGGGCTTTATTGTTACTAAATTAGTTTTTGTATCATGGTGTAAAAAGGGAATCGTAGAAAGATCAGTTGGCAAAATAAGAGAGTCTCTATAATCCGGCAGAGATATTTTTTTTGTCGATATTTTATCAGAGCCGAAAACAGAATAGCGTAAAAGCAGTTTTTTATTCACACTAAGGGCGTTGAATACCGCATCTGGTAAGGCATGAAGAGAATAAGATGAGGTTTTAGAATGACCCGGTATAGTGATAGATCTTGGAAAATTAACTTCACCAGAAAACTCTCCTGTAAATCCATATACACTTATGGGAAAAGGATTAAAGCTGCTTATATATACCTTTTTAGCCTTGGTGTTGCTATATGATTGAAACAGTCCATCACCAGTAGGATGGAGCAGTTGTTGTATAACTATTCGGTTGTTATTAAAAATTCTATGGCCTTCAAACTTATACCAGGGATAACTCGACCAGAGAATTTCCATTCTTACTTGCCATTGATGATCTATTTTTCTAAAAAAATCAGAGACAAAGTTATTGGAAGAGAGCTTATCAAGAGATTTAATATAGTCTCTATAAACAATAGGGTCGCGAAGTATGGCCCCAACCAATGTATCACCAGGCATAGGGTAGGGGTGCTTTGGGTCTACGTTGTGGCTCATGGCAAAAATAAGGGGGTTGTGGGGATTTAAATAGAGAAAACTTTCATTGTCATAACCAACTGGCTCTATTAGTGATGTTACAGGGTTATAATACCAACGCAGGTTTTTGATTTCGGCAACATGATGGTTTGATGCTAAATCCATGGTTGCCAAAAGGTCTGCCATTTTTTGACTGTCAAATACCTGAGAAGCCAGTAAATATCCCTCACCAAACTGTTTCATTAACTTATTTACTAGCTGAGATTGTTTTTGCAAAAGGGGTTTTTTTATAAAACGGCTTGCTTGATAAAAATCAACTTGATAACCACCAGAGCTACTCCTTTGCATTTTAAACAGCAAACCTTCGCGAAGTTGATTGTTTTCTATCAACAGTTTATTGAAATTTTCCTCAATGGCGTAGATTGGTAGGGTAGTACCATTTAGTGTTAACCTTACAAATTTATATCGCAGATGGATAAGATTCAGGTGTTTAAGCAGTTGGTGAAATACCCATTCATTGACAAACTCCCGGGTGGCAGGGGGCTGTAATGCAAATCTTCGCATACCAAAAAGAGTTTTATTACCCTTTATTTTTATTTTAAACGACCAGTTTTTTTCGTCGCCCCAATGATCAGCAGCAGTACCTTTAAGCCTGATATCGACCTTATATTGCTCACCTTTATAAATTATCTTGGCTTTGGTCCAGTCGCTATCTTTAACGGCATCAATTGCTGTGTTATTTACAACACGTTGCTGAAGTAAATCGTCTCTTTTTTGGCTAAGTTTTTGGTAATTTTTAAAGGGAATATTAAGTGAAATCTCTTCGGGTTTAGCTAATAACTGACCTTTAAGCCAGTTTTTTATGGGGCGGATCTGCAAATCTTTTATATCTTGAATATAACTGTTTACAGATGCAATAAAACTATAATGTTGCCCTCTACTGCGTAAATCAACACCCTGATATATTCCAGAAATCCAGGTTAGCAAAAGACAAAGCAACCCTATAAAAATATAGCTTTTTACTCTCCATCCAGATAACTGTGATGGCAGAAGAGTTGCTAATTTTTGCCATATTTGGGGCTTTTCTGAACTCTTAATGTCCAAGCTTTACTCCGGTAAAAACAATAAAATATCTTTTTAATATTATAGCTAAAAAGTTGGTACTAACTCCTTCCTAGAACCATACCAATTAATGTAAAAAAATTTGGGAGCAAAATCCTCAAGAGATTTTAATGGATATCCACATCTTCAATTAACTTAATCCGAACTCCCGGCAATAGATTTTTAATTGCTTCACGGTTTTTATTAAGTTGTGCGACATCCTTAAAAATAACATTAAAAGATGCCTCGGTTAGTTCGCTTGTTTCGTCTAGACGCAGAAGTTTAACGGCAAGGCAGTTATCTTTCATAATTTCGACAACCTTTTCAAATTCATGTTTAGCGTCTGGGCTCCAGGTAAAGCTCATAAAAAGGTTGGCCAAGTTGGTTTTTTTACTAAGTAGATGGTGCCGAGCGATAATCACCCCACTTAGACCAACAAAGGAGAGCAGGGTTATAGTCCTTTGATCGGCCCCAAAACCAAGACCTATGGAAATAGCGATAAAAAGAAAGGCCAACTCTTCTGGTTCTTTTATTGGAGTTCGAAAACGGACAATAGATAACGCACCCACTAAACCTAGAGAGAGAGCAAGGGATGATTTGACAACAGCGATGATAAACATGGTTGTGCAAGAGATTAAAATCAGGTTTGCTGCAATACTTTGGCGGTTTGATACGGAAAGGCTATAGTTAGAATGGAGCCAACCAAGTATGCCGGATAATACTATTATCAGAAAGAAGTTTATTATGTACCCCTCAATTGAGATATCTATTGATTGATTTGAAAGAATATTGTTGAAAGTATCAATTTTATTCATTTTTTTAAAAATTATCCAGGTTAAGGAATCTGATAAATAATAGTAGAAAACGGTCCATCATCAAGCTCTTATTCTGCCATGCATTGTTAATTAAGTCTACTCTAGCCTTAGGTTGTTTAATACCCCGTGGCTATTCTTGGGGAGGTTCATTATATTTGAGCTTTGCCCCAAACCCATTAGGAAGTGAGTTGTTTGTTCCCAGACCCATTATAGTAAATTATTCAACTTTTAAAAAATTTTAATGGGTGGCTATTGGCAAAGCACCAAGAACTTAAAATAATTTCCAGTTTACTATTGTATGTTGCTTAATTACTTTTATGGTTTGTACGATATTTTTAGTACCTCATAATATTATCCACGCCAGTTCCTACCCTTCTGCACCCAAACCTAACTCCTTAAATGGATTAACTCTTGAGTTGCCAGATAACAATAACAGAGAATACTCTTTTTGGCTTGGTGGTCATTTATACGGAAGTCGTAAAATATCTCCATCGGTATATCTATCTGATAATGTGCATCTATTAACTTCAGGTAATGAACGGTTTTTTGTCTCTTTAGGAGATATAATTAAATATCCTTCTTATGAGATATTAAATAATCTCAGCAAAGTTGTTTCAACTATTCCTATTCCATTTTATAACGCTCTTGGCAATCATGATGGTACGCACCCACCAAAATTTGCCACACATTTTGGCTCAACTTCAGGTATTTTATAAAGAAATTTTGGCGAAACAGTAAAAAAACTATAAACAATTTGGTAGTTTATCAGAAGGTAAGGTGGGTATTTTACCGTATTGTAAGTATTTTAGAGTGGTATATTGACGAGGGGATTAAAAGGCTGAAAAATACAACTCTACAAAGCCAAAAAACCACCTATCTTCCGAACGTATCCCTCCCTACCACAAATTTTCAACAGTTTCATACAAAACCCGCCCCTTAGGGTTAAAAAATATAATTTTCATCTCAATCTCACTTAAAACCACCTTTACAAAACCAAACTTAGAATTGGCAAAATCCACCCCTTCTTGACCGCTAACTATAGGATAAAGGACTCTTCCACCCCCTCCAGAAACCACCTGAATGGGACTAAACATCAACTTGATAAGCTGTAAATTATGATCATGACCTGCAAGATAGAGATGAACTTTAGAATCTTGCATAGCCGGGAGTATTTCTGGATGCATGGATTTTGTCGGACCGTGACGACTAGCAGAATAGAGGGGGTGATGACCTGCTACTATTCTCCAAAGTGGCCTATTTTTAACGGATTTAAACGATTGCTTAATAAATTTAGCCTGTTGGCTAAAGCTATCCACATTGGTAGTATCCAACCCTACCAAACGCAGCAATGGCCTGTTTTTTACCTGGCCTAAATCAACCCTATAAAATTTATCTGGCATCTGCCAGCGTTTGCTACCTTTGCCCTGAGAAGTGTATTGCACCTGAGCATCGCTATTTAAGCGATAATCGTGATTTCCTAAAACGGCAAAAAAAGGGATATCTTTTAGCAGATTACCCTTATAAATTCTCTCAAATTTTTCCTGCCATTGGGGATCGTCAATTGAAACCACACCGTCATTATAAAAATTATCTCCCAATAAAAGCACAAAATCAGGTTTGCCACTTTTTTTAGCCTCACGCTCCATGGCAGCAGCAACTTTTTGCTGTTTTTTGCCCCCCGTACCTTGATCTCCCAGAGTATAAAAAACCAGTTTAGATTTTGTAAGCAGAGCTTTTGGCAGTAGTTGTTGGCTGTGAGCTATGTGGGTAAAAGCAAAAAAAGCCAGTGAAAATAGCCATAGTAACAATTTTTTTTTGTTCATTTATCTCTTCCAGGGTAATGTATGAGGGTCTGATATTAATAATACCTTAAAGAAAGAAGATAATACCATGATCTCTTTAGTAACTGGTGGTGCAGGATTTATAGGCAGTCATTTATGTGAGGCTTTGCTAAAGGCAGGGCATACTGTACGGGTGGTTGATAATTTATCAACTGGGCGTATGGAGAATTTGCAGGATTTTATTGATAATAAAAACCTTGAGGTACATAAGGTTGATATTTGCGATGCTAAGGCATTATCACCCTGTTTTGAGAATGTAGATTGGGTTTTTCATCTGGCTGGATTGGCAGATATCGTTCCCTCTATTGAGGAGCCTGTCTATTATTTTAATGTTAATGTGCAGGGTACTTTAAATGTTTTAGAGTCATCCCGAAAGCACAACATCAAAAGGTTGGTCTATGCGGCATCCTCTTCTTGTTACGGTATACCGGATGTTTATCCAACTCCTGAGACCTCCGCAATTCAGCCCCAATACCCCTATGCCTTGACCAAATATTTAGGGGAGGAGTTGGTACTTCACTGGGCCAACACCTATAAACTTCCTGCCATGTCTTTACGTCTGTTTAATATCTACGGGCCACGTTCGCGAACTTCCGGTGCTTATGGTGCAGTTTTTGGGGTGTTTTTAGCACAAAAAATCAATGGACAGCCATTTACCGTAGTTGGTGATGGCACGCAATCAAGAGATTTTACCTATGTTACCGATGTAGCCGATGCCTTTATAACTGCTGCTAAGTCTAATTTGGTTGGTGATGCCTTGAACATTGGTAGTGGTGAACATCAAAGTATCAATCGTCTTTTAGAGCTACTGGGTGGTGAGAGAACTCCATTACCAAAACGTCCTGGAGAGCCGATGATAACCTTTGCTGATACTGCCAAAATTGAGGAAAAACTTGGTTGGAAGGCGAAGGTCTCCTTTGAGGATGGGGTAGGGGAGATGTTAAAACGCATTGATGCGTGGAAAAATGCTCCGGTATGGAACCAAGACACCATAGCCGAAGCAACTTCAGCATGGTTCAAATATTTGAGTTAGTAGCCTGTATTAGCGGGGGTCCAGGGGAATCATTCCCCTGGTGGGTTTGGGCGAAGCCCAAGGTTTTGCCTGTGCCGTAAAGCCGGATTTAAAAAGGCTTTTTTTCGTAGAAAAAAAGTCCCGGCGAGCCTATAAGTTAGAAAGGATAAAAAATTCGTCTGTTTGAATTTTTTATCCTTTCTAACGTTCTTTGACAACCAAGGGTGGGAATAACTGCCAAATCAAAGTTCATTGATCTTTTGGAAGCATATGAGCAGCCAACAATAATTTTGCATTTGGGGGTGGCGGATTTTCCAAAAGCTCAAGAACACACAGACTGTCGCAACTAGACAGTTTTACTGATTCAGATTGTTCAAACACAGCCTGTGCTGTCTTAAGGGCATTTTTTCCAACAAATAGAGTCTATATCGTTTGTTCTAGTCCGTCGATTCATGCCAAAATTGCCTTATATTGATAATGATTCCACGATATAATTCGGTTGTTGTGCATGGTCATTGTACGTAGCATAGTTTTTCTAATTGGTATTGTACTATTTTCAACAGCATACAGAATGACGTTCCCGACAAGCAAGCCTATGCAATTGATGCCATGAGAAAACAGGCCGAGCAAGACAAGGCTGACTATGATCAATGGGCAAAGGAAAAAATCCGAGAAGGGGTTGAGGCTGTCAAGCGTGGTGATTTTGTTCCTGATGATGAGATAAAAGCATATTTCGCTAAGCGTGGAATTGATGCTTAAAATAGATAGCTGTTTCTTAGAACTCTCGCACTAACCACCCTCATCCCCCAATTCCAACTTTTTCAACCGATAGCGAAACGAACGAAAGCTCATCCCTAAAATATCCGCTGCTTTGGTTTTATTTCCATTTGCCAGCTCCAAGGCTTGGTTAATGGCTTTTAGTTCTATATCCAGCAAATATTTCTCCAGGTTCATCCCCTCTGCTGGTAATTGAAACCGGGCTTGGGAGTTGCTTTGGATTGGGGGTTTTGCTTTGCGTATGTGTTCTGGTAGAGCCGTTATTTCAACTGTATCACCAGGGGTTAAGGAGACTGCCCCCTCAATAATATTTTGTAGCTCTCTTATGTTGCCAGACAGTGGATTTTCGCTAAGGCAATCCATCACCTGAGACGACACCCCTTTAATGGGTAGATCATAACGTTTAGCAAATGTATCGACAAATCTGGCAACAAGCAGGGGAATATCCTCCCGGCGGTTACGTAGGGAGGGAAGTTGGAAATTTACTACATTAATACGGTAGTAGAGATCTTCACGAAACCGTTTTTCTGCTATCTCTACGGTTAAATCCCGGTTGGTGGTGGTGATAACTCTAACATCTACTGGAGTATCTCCTGTTCCTCCCACCGGGCGGATAACGCGCTCTTGCAATACTCGCAACAATGTCGCCTGGATGTTTAAGGGCATCTCGCCAATTTCATCAAGAAGCAGGGTTCCTCCTTGGGCCTCTATAAACACCCCTTTGCGACTGTTTACAGCCCCAGAAAATGCCCCTTTGGCATGGCCAAACAGTTCACTCTCGATTAAATTCTCAGGAATGGCAGCACAGTTTATGGCTATAAACGGACCCTTTGCCCGTTTGCTGTTGTTGTGAACAAAACGGGCAATCAACTCTTTTCCTGTGCCGGATTCTCCCGTTACCAATACCGAGGCATCGGTTCTTGCCACACGTCTAGCTAGCTCTAAAACCTTGCGCATGGCCTCGCTGTTGGCGATAATCTCCCGGTGCTCTTGTTGGGCTTTTAACTCTTTTTTTAACTGCACATTCTCTTTAGCCAGAGCACCTTGTTCTAGCGAGCGGGTGACAATAAGGTTTAAATCTTCAATTGAGAAAGGTTTTTCCAGATAATCAAAAGCCCCCTCTTTCATGGCTGTCACCGCTGTGGTGGCGGAGGCATGGGCGGTTATTAATATTACCGGCCGAGAGCTTGCCAACTTTTTTGCCCGGCGCAGTAGTTCTAAGCCAGATATATCAGGTAGTTTTAAATCGGTTATAAATAGATCCCAACTGTCTTCCTCCAACAGTTTTAAGGCTTGGCTACCGTTGGCAGCCTCTTGGGTTTGGTGGCCCCCCTCTTCTAGTGCCAATGATAGGAGATCCCGGAGGTTTTTTTCATCATCACAAAGAAGTATTCTAGCCATGAGCTTTCTCTAAGGTTATTAACACACGCAGACCCTTTTTTTTCCCCGGTTGCAAGGAGATGGCACCGCCATTCATATGGGTCAGTTGACTTACTACTGCCAGTCCCAAGCCAGTTCCCCCAGAGCGGGTGGTGAAAAAAGGTTCCAACACTTTGCTAATTATTTTGTTATCCAACCCTGGGCCATCATCTTCTACCACAACGATAATTTCTTCAGAGTTGCTAGTTTTGGGATCAAGCATGATGGTTATCAAACCCCCATCAGGGGCAGCTTGGGCTGCATTTATTAGTAGATTCCAAAAAATTTGCCGTAGTTGGTCGGCATCAAATAAAACAGTGGTTTGTGGAGGAATGGATATAATTAACTGCCTGTTTGTACCCCAACAAGGATCGATTTTTATCTGCTCGGTAATTCTGTCTAAAAAATCCAATAAATCGACTTGTTGCCGGGTTGGGGAGGTAGGGCGAGAGTAGAGGAGAAAATTGGTGGTTAATTTGTTCAGTCGCTCTACCTCTTCAATAATAATTCCCTTTAATTTTATGTTGCGTGGGGTCTCCTCGCCAAACATCTGGGTGGCCGATAAAATAGAGGCCAGGGGATTACGGATTTCATGGGCAACACCTGCTGCCATCTGCCCGGTTAAAGATAGCTTCTCTCTGTTTGCCACCTTGGTTTCCAACTCTTTTATGGTGGTTAAATCTTTGATAACCAGCAAAGCTCCACCGCTTAAATTTTGCTGATCAATAAGGGTTGAAATATTAACACCCAGAATTTTTCTGTTATGTTTAAACTCCAAATAGATATCATCTCTATCTATATGATCTACAGCCCACTGTAGAGCAGGAAAATATTGTTTTAATGGGCGGTTGCTTATTTCAACGGCAGAGATATTCAAAATCTGCTCCGCACTGGGGTTAGCATCGCGGATTAAGCCCTCTGAATTTATAGAAATTAAAGCGTGGGGTATGGCGTGGGTTATTTGATGATGGAGGGAGGTTAAGCTAGTCAAGCTATCGGTCTGTTCTCTTAGTGCTTGTTTAATACCCCCAATTCTTTTAGCCAATGCTCCTGCCAAAAGCGCGGTTAATATAAATGCTATACCTTGGAAAACCAGTCGATTTATCGCGTCTAATTCTGGTTTGAAAGCAAAAACCTTTAAAACCGGAATCAGTGTTACCAAACCCACAGAACAGATGAGAATCATCCCCGCCATTATAAATGCTTGTCGCTGACCAAGTAAAAATGCGGTATTTAAAATAGCAACCCCAAAAAGAAAATAAAAAGGGCTTTCCAGCCCTCCTGTTGTGAGAATTAAAATGGTTATCAAAACCGGGTCCAAGGCGCACTGTACCTTGGTAAATGTCGCAATATGTTTTCTGCTTTCAAGCCATATAAAATAAAATAGAGAGAGAGCTATCAAGATAGAGGAGAAAAGATAGATAAAATTGTTATCCCATGGCACAAACTGTGACCAGCCAACCCCCAGATAACCATTTTGCACAACCAGACCAAAAAATATCAAAATCAGTAAGCGTAATAGTGTTAACTGCTTTAACTGAGTAAGATAACGCAGTTTCATCAACCCACTACCTGACCCATCTGGAATATAGGTAGATACATTGCAACCACCAGGCCACCAATTATCACCCCAAGAAAAACCAGAATAATTGGCTCTAGCAGAGCAGTAAGATTATCCACCGCCCGGTCAACTTCGGATTCATAAAAATCGGCAATTTTTTCCAGCATTACCTCTAAATTACCCGTGGATTCACCAATACTTATCATCTGAGTTACCATGGGGGGGAAAATACCGGAATCCGCCAAGGGCTCAGTAAGGGTTTTGCCTTCAGAAATAGAGGCGCGCGAGTCCATAATGGCTTTTTGTACCACCCGGTTGCCAGAAGTTTTAGCAACGTTGGACAGACTATCCAAAATTGGAGTTCCGGCAGCTATCATGGTGCTAAAGGTACGGGCAAAACGGGCGATGGCCCCTTTACGCAAAATCAAACCAAAAACAGGTAGATTCAGAGAAATTTTATCCATCTTAAAGTGAAAAGCGTCACTTTTATTGTATGCCGTTTTGAAACCACGATTGGCTGCAATTATAAATATGATCACCAGATACCAGTTGGCCTGTGTCCATTCTGAAATAGAAATCACAATCCGGGTGGGTAGGGGTAGCTCGGCACCAAAACCGCTAAAAAGGTCGGCAAAGGCCGGGACCACAAAGATCATCAGAATGCCAGTTATGATAAATGCGATAACCACAACGGCAATGGGATAGGTCATAGCAGATTTCATTTTAGCCTTGAGCATAGCGGATTTTTCTTTATAAATCGCCAACCTATCCAAGACCTTATCCAAAATACCAGACTGTTCTCCAGCCTCTACCAGATTGATAAAAAGCTCATCAAACATTTTAGGCTCTTTGGTTAAAGCTTCTGTAAGAGAGGTGCCAGCTTCAATATTTTTTTTAACCCTAAGGGTGATCTCCTGCATAAGGGGGTTTTCTGCACCCTTGGATGAAAGATCAAAGCAGGTAACAAGAGGCAGACCCGCTGAAACCATGGTGGCCAACTGTCTGGTAAAAACAACCACTTCCATCTCAGTAACATTAGTTGGTTTAAACAGCCCCCCACCTTTGGGTTTTTTCTTGGCTTTGGGGTTTTTTAAGCCTCTTTTGCGGAGTTGGGCCAATACCTGTCCAGTATCCGCTGCCTCCATCTCGCCTTTTTTTTTCTCTCCCTCTCTGGTCTCAGCATTCCATTGATATATTTCCACTTTCTTAAGTTCTCCCAAGTAAAAAACCACAAAAAATGATGATACCAACCCATTTATTACTGAGAAATGTTGCTAAAAATTTTTCTTCTGGATAGTCACGAATAACCCCAATTTGCCAACTCATCTGCACAAAAGCTGCCCCCAGAGCAAGATAAAAAAAGATTAAAAGCTCTAAACGATAACCTGCCCAGGCCAATAGTGCCAAAGTGAACAGATATAAAATTCCAACTGCTAACAGATCGAAGCGACCAAAAAGTATTGCTGTTGATTTAATGCCAATTTGCAGATCATCTTTTCTGTCCATCATGGCATAAATGGTATCATAAGCTGCTGCCCAAGTGAGGGTAGCTGCAAATATTATCCAGGCTTCAGGGCTTATGGTCTCTGTGACAGCAGCCCAGGCAATTATAACCCCCCAGCCAAAAGCGGTACCCATATAAAACTGTGGTAGATGGATGAAACGTTTGGTAAATGGATAGGTAACCGCCAAAAACGCTCCGGCAAAACAGAGTTTTAAAGCAAAAAAATTGAGTTGCAGTGCCAATATCAGGGCAATAACCAACAGCAACAGCAACAGCCATAAAGCACTGCTAAGAGAAATTCGCTTGGCAGCCAAAGGGCGGTCTTTGGTTCTGGTTACGTGAGAGTCAAATTTACGGTCGGCAATATCGTTAACCACACACCCGGCAGAACGCATTACAAAAGCCCCAATTGCAAAAACCCCCAACAGATACCAGTCTGGTGCACCGGGTTTTGCTGCCACCAACGCCCAGAGAGAAGGCCACATCAATAACCAAGTACCAATCGGTTTATCAACCCGCATAAGGCGCAGGGATTCTCGAAAGAGGGGAGATGGGAGATTGTCGATCCAGTGGTTCATAAAGAGATTTTTGAAATAGAGAAAATGATTATACTGAATTCTTGGGGATTGCCCCAAACCCAACACAAGCTCTCAGTATAGCCTATTAATCAAAATTAATAAGAAAAACTTCTAAAATTCTAGCACTAACAGCACCGTTAATTAAAAATAGCGAACGACGACACCAAAAAACTCTCTCTTCATCGCTACCAATATCTTTAGCCAATTCCGGTATAACTGCTTGAGTAATCTCCAGCAGTTGTCGTTCAATAGCATTTTCACTCTGCAATAACAGAGAGCCAAGAGGTAATCTACCCTCTTTAATATCATGGCGAGTAGAAGCTGTTAGGCTGTTGAGGGCAAGTTGTGAGTGGGCAAAAAGAATATTTTCTCCTCCAACTTGCAGCCAGACATTGCGTATAGTAACACCTTTTTTAGATTTAAATGTGTGCTGTTTGCTCCATAGGTTGGGGTTATCTTCCCAATCTTGGTGATGCTCTTGGTTTATAAGTTGAATCTCAA
>JADFYX010000229.1 GCA_015232795.1 Magnetococcales bacterium | reverse complement strand
TATTTTTTTTTTATAAAAATAAAATATCGATATTAAAACAGGATAATAATAAAGAGGCTGAATATGAAAATCCAACAAGCCATAGAGATACTCATAGATGGTAGTGATTTAACTCAAGTTGATGCTCGCCGTATTATGGACCAAATATTATCTGGTGAAAACAGTGATGCCGAAATTGATGCCTATATATCCGCCCTCCATAATAAAGGGGAAAGCATAAGTGAGATAGCAGGGTCTGCCATGGCTGTACGTAAAAGTTCCATCACCTTAAAAGCAGATGGAGTTGTGGTTGATACCAGCGGTACTGGCAGCAAAGGACTGGGAACATTTAACATATCCACCACCTCTGCCTTTGTTGTTGCTGGTGGGGGAGTTAAAGTTGCCAAACATGGCAACCACACTGTTTCCGACAAAACAGGCTCTGCGGAACTTCTGAAAGCTTTAGGGGTAAATATTAATGCTGGCATTGATATTGTTGAGAGATGTATTGCCCAAGCTGGCATTGGTTTTCTGTTTTCACCCATCTATCACGAAACCATGAATGCTGTTATCCAGAAAAATAAAAACCTAGCAAAAAACACCTTGTTTAACCTTCTTGGCCCACTAACAAATCCGGTTAATACACCATATCAGATTATCGGTGTTTATGATGGTATTTATACCGAAAGCGTAGCTAGTGCTTTAGGACGATTGGGGTCAAAACATGCAATGGTAGTTCATGGTATGGATGGTCTTGATGAGATAACCACAACAGCAGCAACACGGGTGGCAGAATTAAAAGAAGATGGACATGTTACAGCTTACATAATAGAACCAGAACAGTTTGGTATTAACAGAGCAAAACCAGAAGCCATTCTTGGTGGTGATGTCGCTGCTAATGTTGAATTTACTCAAGGTGTACTTGCTGGTGAAAAAGGTCCACATAGAGATATTGTTGCTCTCAACGCTGGGGCAGCTTTTTGCGTATCTGGGGTGGCTGACAGTATAGAGTCCGGATTGAAAATGGCCTTTGAAATCATAGACAGTGGCAAGGCCCGTGAAAAATTGGAGTTACTGGTTAAGACCTCAAATTCTTAACAACTAAACAACCACCGCCTTAATCAATGATCCTAGATTCGGTAAAGGTCGTCACCATCTGCCAACTGCCGTTTCTAGGTTCAACTTTTATCCAGCCTCTTCCAACACAGCTTGGGCATGGCCTTTGGTTTTTACTTTGGTCCAGGTTTTTACTACTTTACCCTTGGCATCAACTAAAAAAGTAGAACGGACGATCCCCATATAGACTTTGCCATAATTTTTTTTCTCCTGCCAAACACCAAACCCTTCGCAAGCTGCTCCCTCACCATCACTTAGCAGGGTGAAAGTAAGGTTCTGTTTTGTGCAAAACTTTGTATGGGAAGCGACAGAATCCTTGGAGATACCAACCACATTGATACCCAAAGCAGCAAAATCACCACTTAACCGCTGAAAATCATTTGCCTCAACGGTACATCCTGGGGTGTTATCCTTGGGATAAAAATATATAACAGCACCATTTGCTCCTAAAAGAGCTTCAAGCGCAACCTCTTTGCCGTTCTGATCGGGTAAAGTTAAAGAAGGGATGGAATCTCCAGAATTTAACAACATTTTATTTTCCTCACTTTTCAGGTTTTACAAAACCAATTTTCTTAGGTAAAATTTTTAAGATTTTTTTTACGGTAACACACTTTATAAATTGTATAAAGCAAGATGGAAAAAACTACTCTAGAAGAGATTAGCAACTATCAACGGCAAACTGTTGGAGAGATATTTTCCACGGCAAATTCACCAATTAAAGCGGTTATTTTAAGTGTTGAAGATGCTCACCAATGGTTTGATAAACTGCGTAAAAAATTATCCAGTTTTAAGCATATAGCCTGTACAATGGGCTGTTCTTGGTGCTGCAATCAACGGGTTTCACTCTCTTATGCAGAAGCTTTTAATATAGGGTGGTATATCGATAAACATATACCATCAGGCACTCTTAAAGACCAAATTATAAGCGATACAAAAGCTCGCTGGCAAACCGAAGACCGTCTTGACTCCCCTTCTCGCTTTGCAACAGGCATCCCCTGCCCTTTTTTAAACAGAGAGCAAGATCTCTGTTTAATACATGCTGTACGGCCCTTCTCCTGCCGTTGGTATGAGTCTTTGGATGAGATGGCCTGCAAAAAACCAGCTTTGGAAAACAGCTCAGAGCTAAACATACCCTACGACCCCCGTATTCAGCAATTAGCCGAAGCTGTAGAGGAAGGAATGTTGCTGGGCTTTCAAGATCAAGGTTTTTCAAATGATATTTTGCTAATGACAGGTGCTTTAACAATCTTTTGGAGTGACAAAAACTGTTTTTCAAACTGGTGCGCCAAAGGACAGCCGTTTAAAAACAGCCAGGTAGGAAATGAATAAATTTTTTTTAATAACCGCAATTAAAAGCCAATAAATAAAACGGCCCCAAAAAAGCATAATCTCCTTTGGGGCCGTCGCAATTTCACACTAAAACTTTACTGGGTTGACTCTATAAGACACCACTCTCTTTTCCCATTCCCTGTGGTAGGGCGTGAGCTATACCTTTATGACAATCGATACAGGTTTTGTTCTCGGCAAACCCGCGTTGATGGTTGTCAAAGGCTCGCCTACCCTGCTTGGTAAAGTCCATGGTCTCTTTGTGATGGCAGTTACGGCACTCTCTGGAGTCAGTCTCTTTCATTGTTTTCCAAACATTCTGGGCTAGTTGAAGACGTTTGGCCTCAAACTTCTCTTTTGTATCGATAGTACCGAGGATTTTGTGTAATATCTCGTTGCTAGCCTGAATCTTACGGATAATTTTATAGTGCCACTCTTTGGGAACATGACAATCTGGGCAGGTAGCGCGAACACCAGATCCGTTTGTAAAGTGCACTGTCTGTCTTAACTCTTGGTAGACGTTATCTTCCATCTCATGACAGGTGATACAGAACTCTTCCGTATTGGTAACCTCTAATGCCCAGTGAAATCCACCCCAAAAAATAATACCAAGGGTGAAAAATGTCGCCATGACCGAAAGGCGTGTTGCTCCTAAAGTTCCCTTACCTTGCTTGGATTCACTCATCTGATCATTCCCATCTGCTGTTTGAATAGCCAATTTTCTTAACTATTAAGGTTAAGGAGTAATTGATTAATTTGTCATGGCCTCAACTGGCTTAAAGGTGTTGCCCACCAATGGCCGAGCATCACGTTGTGGAGCATGGCACTGAGTACAGAAATAACGCAGTGGTGAGACATCAGCCAACTCTGCACCAAAACGACTACGGAAATGGGTGAGACTGATTTTTGTCGCACCAGAATCTTTATAGCGACTCCAGCTATGGCAACTCAAACATTTGTTCTGCCGCAAGTTTATGCGATATCCTTCAGTAGAGTGAGGGATAAGCGGTGGTTGTTGAAGGTAACTACGTTGCATGGGAAGCTGATCTTGCTGCCAACGCTTGAAGGTAGGCACTTTGGAATCCGCAGATAAATCTTGGCCTCCCCTCATTGATTCCAGCCCTCCTGTTCCTCCAAACCCTTGAGCCTGGGATTGAATTGTTCCCATCATAAGAGTTGCAACAAATAGAACCACCAACATAGTGACCTTTTTCATAACTTAATCCTCGATTTGTCTGAAAAATTGATTGCAAATTCAAAAACATTGGGGGCACATACATCTATACATCGCCCACAGTTAGTACAGTTAATATTTAAAATTTCTGGCCCCAACCCCAAACTTTCACCCTTTAAAGCTGGTTGTATAACATGTGGTTCCGGGCAGACTTTATAACAGTCAAAACAGTCATTACATTTATATCGCCCAACAGCACTTACTCGCAGCCGTGCTACAGGAGCTAACAGGCTATACATGGCTCCCATAGGACAGATCCGACCACACCAGCCATCAGAACTAACCACGAGGTCAAACAAAAAAACCATGACCACTGCTACCCAGGCCAGACCAAAGCCGAATATCAACCCTCTATGCACTATTGAAACAGGGTTGATCATCTCCCAATAGAGTTGACCTCCCATTGCTGGCAATACAAATACTACTGCCAATATCCAATAGCGGGTGTTTCTACTCAACCCTATCCCTTTGGGAAGACCAAAAACCCTCCTAACCCATGCTGCTGCATCGGTGACAATGTTTATAGGGCAAACCCATGAACAAAAAACTCGCCCTCCAATCAGGAGATAAACCCCCAACACAATCCCTAAACCCATTACAGCCTGAGAGTCCAACTCCCTACCAGACATCCATACCTGCAAAGCCAAAAATGGGTCGGTAAGAGGAATTGTATCTAGTATCAGGCTGGAATTTAAATTTCCCTTAATAAACCAGATACCAAACAGTGGCCCTAGAAGAAACAGCCCAATAATTAAAACCTGACTAAAACGTCGCAGAATTAACCATTTATGAGCTAAAAACCACCCCTTCTCCTCCCTTGCTGCCTGA
>JADFYX010000228.1 GCA_015232795.1 Magnetococcales bacterium | reverse complement strand
CTATGGCAGGAAGTGAGTCACTTCAAGAGCTAAAAGTTTGTTTAGCAGATATAGATAAACAGAGGTGGGGCAAAGTCTGGCCTCGCATACCAGAACTACCAGATATGCACACTTTTGGCGATCTTTTGGCTTCCAGTGGTTTTTATCAAACTATTGTCGACCGTGATCCCATTCAAGCCCCCTTCGCCGACTTAAAAACACTGCTAAAAGGGCTTAAAAAAATGGGAGCAGGCAACTATCACAACAATCGACTTTTGGCTCTTACCCCCAAAGGGTATTTCAGAGATTTATCAGAAATTTATCAGCAACGTTTTGCTCTACCTACGGGTGGGGTAAATGTATCTATGGAGATTCTTTTTGGCCATGCCTGGAAAGCCGATCCCAGCCGTATTGAAGAGCAAAAAACGCAATCGTGTGCCTTGCCAAAACCAACCATTGACCCCCAACTCTAAACCAAATGTTAATTTGATTTTTTAAAATAGCTTTTACATAACCACCAATAATAAAAGCCAACCCCAGGCAGATTGGAGAAATCTCCACGAATAAGATGGCTTATTGCACGTTTTCCTAAAAACAGCAGCCTTAAAATTATCATGGTTACAGGAAAAAGCGGTTGTTTATGGTGGGATGGTTTTACATGCTTTTTAAGCATATTATACAATTTTAACGGCGGCTTATAGACAATAAACAGATATATAAGACAGTTGCCCAAGGAGGGAATTGTTCTCCAATAATTGCCATAATTCAGCAAGTTTATATCAACCCCTGCCTCCGCCATATCTTGAGCTAATGGTGTATTGGGCAATACCCGCAAGGAAAAAATATTGAGAGTAAAGGGACGAGGAAAGTCGTAGATCATATCCAGGGTTGCAATGGTATCCTCGGTTTTTTCAACAGGATTATCTAAAATCATGTCGTAGGCAGGATCAACCAAATTGCTGCTAAACTTGCTTAAAATCTGGGTTGCAGTTTTTATAGAGCGCACAGGTGTTGGTCTTTTGTAAAAAGAGAGTATCCTATCACTACCTGATTGAATACCCATACGCACTCGCTTCATTCCGGCAGCAATTAAAATTTGCACTTTATCTTCACGCACATAAGTAGGAATAATTCCAGCCACCACAAAGGGGAGGTTTATCTCCTCTTTATACATCTTGGCAAACTCGCGCAAGACCTCTGTTTTAATAGCCATAAAACTGTCGTCTGTAAAAATAATTGTAGAGATAAAAGGCTGCTTTTCTACTACTCTTTTCACTTCATTTATAATATATGAAACAGAAGGATAGCGCAGCTTACGATAGTTTATATCATGATCTAAAAACGCTGTGTTGGAGCAATAATTACACTTGAGAGGGCAACCAATTGAGAAAACGGTCAGGTATGCAACACCGCCATATTTCACAAAATCTAGAGTTTGCATCTCCACAAATCCCAGCCCTTTTTTATAGATTTTTTCATGATCTTGATAGACCATAAAAGGAAGGTCTGACATCATCTGGTTGGTCATAAGGGGCAGGTTACCGTTTTTACGTATACCATCTGGGGTATTAAACCAGAAACCCGGTGTATCATAAAAATTTTCACTGTTTTTAAATTTCTTAAAAAAAAACTCAAAGGCAAACTCACCCTCTCCCGTACAGATTGCATCTACCTCCAAGATGGCATCATGGGGTTCGACTATAGGATGAATTCCCCCCCAGATCAAATAAGGTCGTTTGGGAGTTCTTTTGATTGTTTGCACTATCTGTTTAACAAGATGGGCATAGCCTGTCATGGAGGAAAAACCGATAATATCAGCACCCATAAGCTCTTGGGCAATTGCAGTTATCTCTTGACCTTCTAGCTCTTTTTCTCCTTCCATCAACAGGACAGAGATCATAGATCTGTTTTGTCCTGGAACCAAAAACAAAATTTCTACGTCATCTGCCAACGTTTTCATATATGCGCCAACTTTACGGGCACCAATATTATCTACACCGTCTAGTACGCTTAATAATATTATTTTCATATTGTTAGGAAAATCACCACAAATCACCATGGTTTATGCTAATTTTATTGGTGGATTTAAAGGGATATAATCCTTAAGTGGCAGTTGCCAATAGGTTGTGCTGTCCTCTTCTTTAATTAGTTTAAAATTAAGGTTGGCGTAGTGATCTTTAACCAGATCATTGCGAGAAGATGGAATCCACACACCTTGTAAAGTGGTGATACCATGTTTTTTGGCTTCTATCACAAGCTGGTCTAAAACAAACTCTTCCACCCTTCTTTTAAGCACCCGACAGCTCATAAGCCAGAGATCAATATCCCAAAGATTACCTTGAGTACGGCAGATAACCACACTGATCATGCCGTTATCGCCAAAACGATCCTGCAAACGCACCTGCAAGGTAAAAATGCTGGAATCTTCCTCCATACTGATAATCTGGGCCTCGGTATAACGCCGGGTGGTCAGATTAAACTGATTGGTTTTATTTATTAACTGCACAATACGGCTACGCCCCATCTGGTCAAACTGGGCAACCTGGGCCTGCATAGCCAACGATTGTAAAAACTCATCTATGTTGCGACAGTTGCTCTGCAAACTAGTGCGTTGGGAGTTGGCCTGATACTGCTGGGCCCGTTGCTGATCGTCCGGGGTGTAAGCTATGGCTTCAAAATATCCCCCACCCAACAAAGCCCGAGGATAAAATGCCGGGTCGTCCGGTAGTTCCGGCACAGCTACTTGTGGCAACGCCTCTCTCACCTGCGCCCTTTCTGCGGGATTATCATCCAAAAACACCAACGCATCCAGGCCGATATTTAAAACTCTGGCAATTTCCTCTAAGTTGCTGGCTTTGTCGTTCCAGTTGGCGAGAAAAACTGCAATATGATCCTCTTTTAAAATCATATCTGGGTGTTTGCGAAATGGCATCCGAGCATTTATTTCATCATTTTTAGAGCAAACTGCCAAAACAATCCCTCTCTTGCGCAGATTTAACGCTGTGCGCTGGATTTCTAAAAATGCCTCACCAAGGGCGTTGCCTTGACCTAACACAATTCCATCTAAACCATCATCACCTATAACCCCACCCCAAAGGGTGTTATCCAGGTCCAGCACCAGACATTTACGGCTTTTGCCTCTTATTGCCCCCAATAAACGGGCGATAAAATCTGTATATAGGGGAACCACCATTTGGGAAAAAGGCAACTTGGCAAAGTTCCACTGTATAGGATCGTGCCACCTATCTAACCCAACTCTGTTGGCTAAATTTGCTACATCTAAAATTACAGTTCCAGACTTTTGGGGTAGCTCTGCCAGATAAGAGTTAAAAGCCGCAATCTGCCTCTGCATTGATGAGACCATCCGCGCATCATAACTGCCAAACAGAGCTTCAGTTGGCTGGGGAATTGTCTGTACAATTACAACTCGGCGACCACCATCGCTAAACTTCTCTATTAACGAGTTGATATAATCTTTTGTATCTGAAGACAGAGAAGCAGCCTCACCAAGAATATCAGCAAAGGGCAACCCCCTATAATCCAGAGCCAACAAAACCCCGTCCAACTCCCCTTGGTTAATTTGCGAGTCAGGATCAAGTGCCTCCTGCATTACCTGGCCAAAAGGAGCCTCCACAACTGTTAAGGAGATAGCAAAACGTAAGGATGAAGCTATTAACGCCGGAACAAAAAGAGCTGTGGTGGCATTGCTCACCAACCCCAGACGAAAGGGTTTTAAAAGCTGGCTTTTTTGCGGTTTTTTTTGTGCCTCAGCAAAGGCATGAGCTAAAGAGTTTAGCTGGCTATTATTTAGAGCAAACTGAGCTAAGCGGTATAGATCTGTTGAGCTATCTTCGTCCGATTGTCGCACTGCTTGACACTGATTGCGAAAATCATCAGGGGTTGCAGGAAGCCAAGGACAGCTCTCAAAATTCCACTCTTTCATGACAATATTTGCTCCAGCACACTATTATCCAAGATTCGGCAGGAAATTACGCCGATTTTTCCTCAATCAACTTAATATAGTCAGCAACACTTTCAATACTTATCACCTCAGCAGTACTCAGCTTAACCCCAAAAGCCTCTTCAATGGCGACTATCAACCAGATATTTTTCATACTATCCCAACCCTTGATATCTTTTGCAGTCATCTCAGGGGTAAGGGTGAGAGAAGGGGTGTTAAAAGTCTCCCGCATTATTTCAGTGATTTTTACAAGAATTTCGTCCTGATTCATTTATAACTCCAAATGGCTGATAATTTGCCTGTTTTGCAAAAAAATAATCTAAAATTGAAAATAGATAAAATCTACCGAGTCCCCCCTTAGAACCAGGATACCGATGAACATAATCATAGAAGCAACAGTTTGCACCGCAACTGGCTCCCAACGGTCGCCAACCCAATACCGTTCTCGAACATAAGCGAACAGGGTATGCGCCCACAATGGTAAAGAGAAAAAAAGGGCTTTACCAAATAAAAAGAGGGCTGTTTGCATTTGGATATCACTATTTACAAAGGGAGAGAG
>JADFYX010000227.1 GCA_015232795.1 Magnetococcales bacterium | reverse complement strand
TGAACGCCAAGTCATCCAGCCGGATGAAGTTGGAAAATGAACTGCATGATGCTCTTGAGCAGGATCAATTTGTTCTCCATTTTCAACCAAAGTTGGATATTGAATCAGGAACTATTCGCGGTATGGAGGCACTGGTTAGGTGGCAACGTAGTGATGGTAGCATGGTTCCGCCTTTTCAGTTCATCCCCTTAGCTGAAGAGATCGGCCTAATTATCCCTATGGGTAAAAGAATTTTGGAAATGGCATGTACCTTTAATAAACATCTTTTAGAGGTGGAAAAAATTCCTTTAAAAGTTGCTGTAAACCTATCTCCTCGCCAGTTCCAGCAGGTTGATATCCATCAAATGGTAGAAACAGTACTAAAAGAGACAGGTCTGCCTGCCAAATATCTGGAGTTGGAAGTAACAGAGAGCATGATGATGGATGACTCTGAAAAGGCAACATCAATTCTTAACCAGTTTAGGGATCTTGATCTTAGTATATCCATGGATGATTTTGGTACAGGTTACTCATCTTTGAGTTATTTGAAAAAATTTCCTATCCACACTTTAAAAATCGATCAATCTTTTGTCCGTGATCTCACAATAGATTCAGATGATTCAGCCATTGTTTCAGCTATAGTATCTATGGCAAAAAGCTTAAAACTGCGAGTGGTAGCAGAAGGTGTGGAAACAGTTGAACAGTTGGAATTTTTGAAAAAAATTGGTTGTCACGAACTCCAGGGATACCTTATAAGTCGGCCTATTCCAGCCGAAGAGTTCAGCCGTTTTATCAAGGATAAACCCTTTTCTGTTGAAGATTTGTTAGCAAATAAAAAATAGTCATGACTATGATATCGATCTTCTGTAAATTATACTCTCAAGTAGTACCGATTTTCTTATTTTTGTTCTAAAAAGTCTTTTTTCCAAATAAAGAAGGTGTAAAAATGGCACAGAATGCAGCTCAAGCAGCTTTTGAGCAGGGGGTATCATTTCAACATGCTGGAGAGTATTCCAAGGCGATAGAATCTTATGAAAGAGGTCTTGCAATTCAGCCAACAAATATTGAAGCTCTCAATAATTTAGCTTCAGCACTGCATTCTATTGGAAAACTGGGCAAAGCAGTTGAGATCTTCCAAAAAGCAATATCCATAAAACCCGATTATGCCTTGGTACACAGTAATTATGCTAATCTCTTAAATGAGCAAGGTAAATTTGAAGAGGCAGTAGCTAGCTGTCAAAAAGCAATTTTATTTCAAGAAGTTTATCCTCATGCTTACAATAATCTTGCATGTATTTTACAAAAGCAAGGCAGAGTAGATGAGGCGGTTGTTAATTTTCAAAAAGCAATATCCCAAGAGCCAACTTTAGCCTTATATCACTATAACCTTGCCAACGCTATGCAAGAGCTGGGTAAACTGGATAAAGCAGTTTTAAGTTATCAAAAAGCCATAGAAATTGATCCCAAATATATCTATGCATACAACAATCTAGGTAAGCTCTTACAAGAGCAAGGTAAAACAGATGCTGCGATAGCAACTTACCAAAAAGCAATATCTATAGATTCTAGCTATGCTGAGGTATTCTTCAACCTCTCTTTAAGTAAAAAATTTAGTAACACCGCAGAAATTGAAGAGATACAAATAGTGTTGTCTGAAAAAACTGACAAAAAAGATAAAATATTCCTTAATTTTGCCCTAGGCAAAGCCATGGCCGATATACACAAAGATGAGGAGGCCTTTAAATATTATAATGAAGGCAACCGCTTAAAAAGAGAGACCTTTGAGTTTGATATCTCAGAGATGGAAAAAACCTTCAACAATTTTAAAAAGATATTTAATCAGGAGTTTTTTCTACAAAAAGGGGAGGTGGGCTGCACAGATAACACCCCAATTTTTATACTAGGAATGCCACGCTCTGGCACCACGTTGATTGAACAGATACTCGCTAGTCATAATGATGTCTATGGAGCAGGGGAGCTACCCTTTGTCAAACGAGGTGTGGTTGAGGTGATGTCATCCAACCTTATAAAAATGATCCCTTATACGGTTTCAAGGTTAAAAGCCGGTGGTATTAAGGAGCTTGGTGAAAAATATATTAAAAAAATTCGTAAGCTCAATCCTGACGTTAAGTTTATTACCGACAAAATGCCGGATAATTTCCTCTATATAGGTTTAATCAGGCTGATGTTACCAAACGCAAAAATTATACACTCTGTGCGTTCTGCCAAAGATACCTGTTTATCAATTTACCGTTTAAATTTTGTTGGCAACCATCATTATGCCTATAACTTCAAAGAACTAGGTGAATATTATCGCTTATATACCCAAATGATGACCCACTGGCACACTCTATTTCATGAAGATATTTATCAGTGTCACTATGAAAAATTAACTACAAATCAAGAGGAAGAGACTAGAAAACTGTTAGATTTTTGTGGCCTTGAGTGGAGTGAAAATTGTCTTGATTTTCACAAAACTAAAAGAGATATCAAGACATCAAGTAATCTTCAAGTTCGGCAAAAAATGTATACAAGCTCTGTTAATGGCTGGCAAAGATTCGAAAGACAACTGCAACCATTGATTGTCGCCCTTGGAGATTTAGCCTGAATTTTGCCCAGATAACGTTACTAATTAAAGAGTAGCGTGACAACCTCAAACAGAGACTAAACTTTGTTTAGTAAATCTTTTGTCGCGTTACTCACCTGCTTAATGACATCTGCCCATTCCCCCATTTTTTTCTGTCGGAATAAACACAAAGAAGAGTACCACACAGAATCAGGACGATCTAACATCCAATACCATATTGGTGAAATTCCCAACATTAAAAAAGTAGGTACTCCCAAAGCCCCAGCCATGTGGGCGGTTGTGTTCGAAATAGTCACAACCAAGTCCATTGCAGCAACTTGGGAAGCAAAACTATCTAGATCATCTTTCTGATTTATTTCATCATCGTGTATTATATTAATCCCGGTTTTTTTAGTAAATTCGCTACGTTCTACTGCAGTATCACCATATTGCAGATCGACAAATGTTACTCCAGGAATAGATAACAGTGGATCTAGGTCGGTAAGCTTTATAGATTTGTTTTTGTATTTATCACTTTTACTATACCAAGCTATACCAACCAGAACACCACCATTTATAGCCAAATATCTATTGCGAATTGAGGCTTTTTGTTCTGAATTGGGGAGAAGATACCCAGAATCTTTAGGAAATGAATAAATATCTTGTCGCAACAAGCTGCCAAGGTTGCCGTTAGGTATGAAATAATCAAACTCATGACGAAAACTGTCTCCACTAAAAGAGTCATTATTTGGAATGCAAGTTACTGTAGGAAGAGATCTTGTGAATAAAGAAATTAGACGTTTATCACACTCCAGAACTATATATGCTCCTCTGTCCAAGAGGTCAGGAACCATACTATTGAATATAATATTATCTCCAACACCTTGCTCATCCCACACTAGCAATCTTTTACCCTTTAGCGGTTCACCTTGCCATATTTTGTTTTCATGTTTAAAAAAACGTGTAAAATCATGATGTTTATCGTTCCAGCGCAAGTTATAATTTGCCCATCCTTTTTTTAACTCACCTTTTAATAACTGGACATAGCTCATAGAGTAGCGGAATTTTACATCTTGTGGACTTATTTTAATCGCTTGTTGGAAGCTTGTTATAGCCTCATCTATTTTCCCCTGACCTTGTAATGAAGCACCAAGATTATTGTGTGCTTCCGCATAGTCAGGGTTGAGAGAGATTGCTTTTTTACAATTTAAAACAGCTTCATCTAATTTTAATTGATCTTTTAAAGCAGCTCCAAGATTGCTATATGCTTCGACATAGTTAGGGTCAATTAATATGGCCTTTTTATAACAGGTAACTGCTTCATCTAATCTGTTTAATTCTTGAAAAATATTGCCAAGGTTACTAAGAGCAGCAGCAAAATCTGGTTTAAGGGATATAGCTTTTTGGAAACTTATCGTTGCTTCGACTAATTTGTTTTGCTCTTGTAATGCGACTCCAAGATTATAGTGGGCATCAGGATAATCAGGGCTTAAGGAGATTGCTTTTTGGTATAAGGCAACCGCTTGGTCTATCGCTCCTTGTATTTTTTTGGCATTGCCAAGATTGCTGTATGCCATAACATAGTCTGGGTTGATAGTAATAGCATTTTGAAAAGCGACAACAGCCTCATCTAATTTATCTTGTTCCAGTTTAATATTGCCAAGATTATTATAAGCTTCGGCAAAAGCGGGATTAATAGAAATAGCTTTTTGTAAATTTTTGACCCCTTCATCTAACTTACCTTGGTTTTTATATGCGTTGCCAAGATTGTTATATGCTTCTACATAATTGGGATTGATCTCTATAGCTTTTAAATAGTATACCGTCGATTTGTTATAATCGCCTTTGTGGTAATAAAGATATCCCAACATACCAAATACGCTTGAATTTGGCGGAACGTACTCCGAAACTTTTGCGTAATAGGTAATGTAGGTATTCAATTTTTCCTGATCAAACACGCCGCCTCTTTGATCATAGTTAGCCAAATATGTGAAGTTCGGCATTAG
>JADFYX010000226.1 GCA_015232795.1 Magnetococcales bacterium | reverse complement strand
CCTACAAACTGGGCATCCTTACCTTTGATAAGAAGACCAGCACTTGATGATTGAATACTTTGAGAATTCAGGCTTAAGTTTTCGTACTGGACAATGGGTACTATTTGTAAAGCTTTTTGCTTAGTTTCATTCTGGTTTTCGGCAAAAGCCATAGTAGAATATATTACTAGCAAGCAGGAGATAATCATTCTTTTAAACATTTTGTTCTCCTCTAAGAGATGGTTGCACTTGTAATTGGTTGCGTCTGAAGGTTTGGAACGGGTAGTCCTTACTAAAAAAAAGCTCTCGCTGTGTGACAAGCAGGTAAACCGTCAACATCAGCAGAACTCCTGTCTGGATAACCTTGCTGTCTGGGTGGGTAGCAAAAATTTCATTGAAAATGTTGGCGGTGAGATGAAGCACTACGGTTGCGAGGATATTTCTGCCTGTTTTGTAATAGAGCCAATTCATCAAGAGAACAAACGGAAATAGGCTGATCAAAAAATTAAGACTGTGCAGCGCGCCCTCCACCACTAAATTGCTATGGTAGTAACCCTGTATAAAGGCCAGAGGTAAATGCCAAACCGCCCAGTAAACAGCAAATATCATCGACGTAGTAAACAGTGTAAATCTTTGCCTGAGGCAGTCAGTTCCATAGCTGTGCCATGCCAACTCCTCCAGAACCGGAGCAATGACAAGAATAAACCAAACTGGGAACAGGGTTGAGCTAAAGCTGGTTTTACCAGTGATAGTAAACTGCCCGATGTCATAACCAAACAGAAGGGATATGGCCATGGCAAGCAGTATACTGCTGGGCATCAATAGCAGTGAGGCTAAAAAATAGCGTTTTTTACCAGTGGGAACATTTATAATTCGCCCTGCAACATCCCCTAGCAAGAGCTTATCTTTACTGATGTAGTAGCCAGCTACGAACAGAGGACCTCCCAAACCTGCAAGTCCCAATGAACTGATATAGATACTGTACTTTGCATCTGAAGGTTGGTGGCTAAGGTAGGCTGCTATCAGCCAGAGTGACCAAGGTACAAAAGTACTTAAAAAAAAGAAACGAAATGGGTAACGGTAGTTTTCTATCATAATTTTTCTCCCAACGATGCTGTATTCAAACCGATTTGGACCGGTGTTATGGTTAAATATTTTTAGTCGACTATAAAAATAATAAACACCATATCTACACTTGTCAATCTTTTTTTAGTCGACTATAATATTTTTGTGTTTTACATAAAATAACAATGGATTGGGAGGATAGATTTTGGAAATGGCTGATTTTGGAAAGCGAGCCCTTAACAAGGCGCAAACCAGATTGAATATCCTTGATGCAGTCTATCGGCTCACTATTACGTCAAATTTCAGGGAGTTGAAGGTTAAGTCGATTGCCGAGGAGGTTGGTATTACGGAAATGACCTTCTTCAATTATTTTCCAAAGAAGGAGGATACTCTCAAATACATGATGGGAATTTGGGCATTGGATCTTTTGGTTCTGCAACACAAGCAACCGCTGACCGGGGAAGCAGCCATACGCCGTGTCTTCAGTCACACTGCTAAACTGGTCAAAAAGCATCCCCGTCTATTCGCTAATTTTGTCGCCTCATTACTTACCAGTGAAATCACCCCCATAGCCAATGACATTGAAGCTGCTGATCGGTTTTTGCTTTATCCAGATGTACCTGAATTGTATGAGGTAAAGATCCCTAGCGGTAATGAAATACTGTTGCAACACTTAGCTGAGATTGACCCAACGGGGGACCACATGGATACTTTACTGCATCTTGCAACATTTGTTTACGGTGATGTTATAGTTGCGCACACTGCTGGCCTGGATATCGATATGCTTTATAGCAACAATCTGGATTTGATTTTCACAAAAAATTAAACAATTGTAGCTTGTTAACAGCAGCTATTATAATCATTAATTTTATAATGATAGTTTTGATAAATTTAAAATTAAGTTAAGCAGCAGTGTAAACACATAACAAAACTTGATTATGAGAGATTAACTGCGTATTGTTAATTTTTATTTCTCAAATAACGGGGTTGGTTATGGATAACTTGTTGCGATTTGTTTTAACATTGCTCATATCTGCTTTGTCTGTAGGAAATATCAATTCGGTTGAAGCCGCCAAAAAACATGAAGGTTTATTGGCTGCCTATGTTGTGTTAGGACAATCAACAAGCAAAGAAATCATAGGAATTGCAAGGGCTATCATCTCTGCTGACAACTCTTGTTCTGATTTAGAATTTGACTGGAAGAGTGATAAGAACGAGAAAGTTGTAGCCATCACAAGAACAAATCCCAGCCCAACAAACTTCCCCGTCAAAGTGTGCGAAACACTTTATAACAAAAAAGCCGAGGAACACTTCATAACCCTAAAAAAGTATAATCACTCTCTTAAGCTTCCCAAGATAAACCTCCATCCAGAAAAAATTGCTGTTATTGGCGATACTGGCTGTAAATCTAAATGCAAAAAAGAGGCAAAGTGGCCCTTTCCCAATTTTTCCAAAGCACTAGCCAATCAAAACCCGGATTTACTTCTACACATGGGTGACTACAACTACCGGGGAACTCCCGGCTCTTTTAAACTCAATGATGACAATACAAAAGTTCACGTCTATGATGCCGGAGATAACGACATCAACCAGTGCAAAAAATCAGAAACTTGGCCTTACTATAGTCAAAACAACCCTGCCTATATCAACGCCAAAGCGGATAATTGGAAGGATTGGTATAAAGATTTATTCAAACCAGCAGCTCTACTTATGTCCAAGGCACCATGGGTGGTACTCCGTGGTAATCATGAACTGTGCAGCCGTGCCGGACCTGGCTGGTTTTATTTCCTTGATCCCAATTCCAACCTGATCTCACCAGGAAGTGAACTTTCCTGTCCTGATCAATCGGCTGATAGTGAGAACCATTATACCCTCTCTCCAACCTATCAGTTAAAATTTAAAAACAACCTGAACTTGATTGTTGCTGACAATGCCAATGCCTGTGACAATTTTGCGGTTGATATTCCACTGTTTAAAAATGCTTTTATTGAGCAATCAAATAAAATCAAACAGTTTGCCGTGCAATCACAAAATGTTAGTAATTGGCTGATGATTCACCGTCCGGTCTGGGGAGCGCGTACCAAAACAGATGGTCAGTTGAAAAAAATCTTAAACAAGACTATGCAGAAATATCTCAATACCGATCCGTCATCAGAGGATAATAGCAGCTTAAAAAATGTGGATCTTATTCTCTCAGGCCATATGCATCTGTTTGAGTCAATCAATTTCCCATCTGACAACAAACGACCTGTGCAACTGGTTCTCGGCAATGGCGGTGTTGCTCTGTCAAAATCCACCCCACCCTCCTCTAATAAGCCAGTCACAATTAATTCCAAAGAGGTATATGTCTGGGGTGTAAATCAATTCGGCTACATGACCATAGACCACAAAGCCTCAAGTAAAGACTGGACGGGAACACTTATTGGTGTCAGCAACACAATTACCAAATGTAAATCACCACAAAAGCCAACGACAAAAACAGTTTGCGGTTACTAAACAACCACCGTATTTAGACGATTGATTTGAGTAAAGATATTTTGGAGCACTCACTTAATTCAGGTTTTGCTTAACCTAGATTCGGCGACAAATGCCGAATCTAGGCTTAAAGAGAGATTGATTTACAGGCTCTATAGTCAACTTAAAGGTAGTTATGTAAAAGTTCAGCAAACTTAACATAGGCCAGACCATTTAGGTGTAGACCGTCGAATGAGAACTCTTCTTTTAGAAATCCATTTTCTATAAAGCTGCTGTTTACATCGACATAATCTATACCTTGCTTGCTACACTCTTCCTCAAGCTCTTTGTTAAAGAGTTGTACTCGCTTTTGCAGGTCTCCACCGAATTTTTTTAAATATTTTTCTTGGTTGAACTTTCCTGGATAGATAACTGACAAAACAGTCGTATTAATTTTGCTTTTCTTTATTGTTGCTAAAATTTGTTTATAGTTATCAATAGATTGTTCAATAGAAAAGCCCCACTTTAAATCATTAATACCGATCATTATAAAAAGCTTTTTTGGCTTTAAGGCTAGGGAATTTTCTATCCTGTTTAGCACACCAAAGGTGGTGTCGCCAGCAATGCCACGGTTTATTATGGATACCCCGTTTAACAGTTCATGCCAATCTGCTCCATCTATTAATGAGTCGCCAATTATTATGTAATCCGGTGACGTTTTTAACTGCTTAAATAAGGATAGCTTTCCCAGATAATAGGGGGATTGCAGATGTTTATTACCCTGTTTTATTGGTTGCTTCTGATTTATTTTGTTGTCAACTTTTTTTGCAGGATGGATGGTTTGAATAATGGCTGTATGGATGTTATCGATAATTTTATAAGGAAATATTTTAAAATGGCCTGATGAAAAGCCATAGGTAAACATAACAGCAGCAATAAAAAGAATTTTAAATGTGGAACCTCTAAGGTATTGGCTCATGCTATTCTTTTCCGTTATTTAGTTTACTTTTATACCATGTATAGTAGTTCCATTTATAAATTACACAAAAGGCAAA
>JADFYX010000225.1 GCA_015232795.1 Magnetococcales bacterium | reverse complement strand
GGGCTTCTGAATGGAAGCCCGATCTTTAATTATTGATCGAGGTTTCAAACAATGTCGAATGCGTTTCGTTCGCTTTCTAATATGGGTTTGCGCCCATTTTTTCAACAACAACTATCTATTGCAGAACCTATTGAAAATCAACTTGTTAGGGTAATTGGTCGCCAAGGTGAGTGGTTGACACTGATGGGTGAGAACAGCCTTAAGCAAATAAAACTTCCTGGTAAGTGGCAGTTGCGTCAAGAAGTTGAGCAACCTTTAATTGGTGATTGGCTTGTCATGGATCAGGCAGGCCAGCCGATCCGTATTTTAGATCGCATATCATCTCTTTCGAGAAGATCTTCTGGTCATGGTCAACACACCCAGTATATGGCAGCAAATATCGATACCCTCTTTGTCGTATCCTCATGTAATCGAGATTTTAATCCTTCACGTATCGAGCGGTATTTAGCTTTAGCTTTTGAAGGTGGAGCACAACCGGTTGTTATTTTAACCAAAGCTGATTTAACCGATGATCCAGAATATTATTGTCGGGAGGTCGCCAGGCTCCATAACAGTGTCACACCTGTCTCTATTGATGCTCGAAGTTCTGCTGGTTGCGAGCAATTGCTGCCATGGATTGCTCCCGGAGATACCGTCGCATTTCTTGGCTCATCCGGGGTTGGAAAATCAACTTTAATCAATACCCTGCTTAAAAGGGAAGTTCAATCTACCCAACCGTTGCGAGAACAGGATGACAAAGGCCGACATACAACTACTGTACGTTCCATGGTTCAAATGCAAGGTGGTGCATGGTTGATCGATACACCTGGAATGCGAGAATTGCGACTAGGAGAAAGCAGCCATGGCTTGCGGGAGGTATTTTGGGATATTGAAGAGCTGGCAAAACAGTGTCAGTATCGTGATTGTACCCATGAGGAAACTTCTGGATGCGCTGTAATTGCTGAGATTAATGGAGGTAGACTTGATACCAGAAGAGTGAGTAATTACCTCAAACTGCAACGTGAGCAAGGTTATTTACAAGAGTCACAATGGCAGCAACGTGACCGTCATCGCCGTTTTTCAAAGATGGTCAATCAAGTCAAAAAAAATAAGTACGGACGAAGGTGAAGCATAAAGATCTGGGTTTGTAAAACAAAGTACAAACCCAGATCTTCCTTATAAGCTGAAGGAGGTTTTATAGAGAAAAAAGTTTTTGGAATTGACTCCATATGGCTTTTAATTGGGGAACAGCCTATTCGCTCCAGATGAAAAAACCTTGATTGCTACTGTTCAGCCTGAAGCTGGAACCATGGCCTGTTTTTTAAGTGGTAGATTTCCCCATTCAGTTGTTGTTGCCAGCCGTCTGCGGGTTGCAACTCCATCATGGTTGCGCACAGACGATCCCGTTATCCAATAATTGGGAACGGAATGTCGCAAAATTTGCGTTGGAATTTTACACTACAGTCTCTAGAACACAAATTCCCTTGCCACAGATAGGTTGGAGTATGGTCAACTGCCGAATCTATGATAAAACAGCCAGATTTTAGGCAGAATCATTCTGCATGTATTGTTGAAATCTCTTCAAATCATCATCATGGCCCATACAAATTAAAGAATCGCCATTCTTGACAACTGTTGCAGCAGAGGGATTGAAAATCATTTCTCTATCCTGTCTTGTTATCCCAACGATAATAATATTGAATTGACTTCTAATAACGGTATCTGCTAAAGCAATACCATCAAGTCTTGATTTTGTAGGTACTCTTAACTCTTCCAGGTTCAGATCTTTGTGTTCTTTTTTTAGTGCTAAATCTATCAACTGTACAGCATTTGGACGAATCGCATTATGTGCCAATTGTGCCCCTCCAAGTAGATAAGGAGAAACTACTTTATCGGCACCAACTTTTATTAACCGTTTTTCAGATGTTTTGGACTCACCTGTAACAATAATAAGACATTTAGGATTTTTCTCTTTTACCAATAATATGACATAAACATTGCTAACTTCGTCGATAAAAGTACTGACTATGCTGTGGGCACATTTTAAGTTTAATTTTTGCCATACCTCTTCCTGGGTAGTATCTCCTTGAATAGCTACCCATCCTCTTTTTTCTGCTTGATCAACCCGATCTTGATCGATATCAACACCAACAAAAGTTCTTCCCTCTTTTTCCAATGATTGGCAAACGGCCCTCCCAAGGGTGTCCAATCCACAAATAATAGTATGTTTATCCATACGTTCAATTTTATTAATCATTTTAAACCCCCTCAAACTGACAATACGCTCAGTTAGCGTGCTAACAATAATGGAGGTCATAAAGACGATAACCCACATACCAGTCAGTGTTCCAATAACTGCAACACCCTGGCCAATGGGTGTTACAGGTGTGATATCACCATATCCAACTGTCGTTATGGTTATGATCGCCCAATAGACAGCTTCCCAAATATTAGAAACCTGAGGATTAACTCCAACTTCCACAATATAGAAAGCGATAGCAATCATACCCCAAATTACTACAGCCACAGTAAATAGAGCTATTAATTCATAGGAACGTTCCTTGATGATCTCTACAAAAAACACTAGTCTTTTTGAGTATCTAAATAGCTTCAGCAACCGGAATACACGGAAAACACGGAAGAGCCTGAACATTCTAAAAAATGGTAAGATTGCCAACAAATCAACTATGGAGAGAGGTTGAACCATCCATTTGATCTTATTGCTAGTAGCAACCTTGATGGCATGAAATATCGTGAGAGCCTTTGTCGGCTTAAGTCTCCGGCGTTGGTAGCGGTTAAATGCTCTGTCAAAATCATACCTTAAATCAGAACAGACCCAAAAACGCAGTAGGTATTCTGTTAAAAAGATCCAAGTAAATGTTTCATCCAGCAATTGAAAATACTCAATCTCTGATTGAGTTAAATCAGGATTAGTATCTAAAATCATGACTCCGATGGAGGAAATAACCAGCAGCATCATAAATATATTTAGAACTTTTCTGCCAGAGTCATCAGCCCCAGCAAAGAGGGTTCTAAAAATACCTTTGAACTGCTGGTATGTTGAAGGCTTTATCATCATTTAATGCATAATAACCTTTGCTCCTAAAAAGAGCGCACTATTTATCCAAAAGTGGACTGCAATACTGGCTGCATAGCCAAGGAGAATGACAGGCGACCATTTGAGATGGCTAAAAAAAGTATATATTCCTCGGGCTTGACCCATAAGTGCGACACCAGCAGCAGAACCAATAGAAAGTAGAGAACCTCCAACACCAGCGGTTAGGGTCACAAGAAGCCACTGCCCAGTGGACATATCAGGGTTCATGGAAAGTACCGCAAACATAACCGGGATATTATCAACAATAGCAGAGAGAATACCCACCACCACATTGGCGTAAGTAGCACCCCACTCTATGTACATCACATGTGAAGCCAAGCCAAGGTAACCTATAAAACCAAGACCGCCAACACACATGATTACACCATAGAAAAACAGTAGGGTGTCCCACTCTGCACGGGCAATCCCCTGAAAAACATCAAAAGGAACAATGTCGCCAATACCGTCAAAGGCTCCCAACCGACGTTGAATGGATTCTTTTGACTTAAAGTTGCCAAAAGTTTTTTTCAGGTAATATGCAAAAAAATTAAGATAAGCCAAGCCCATCATCATACCTGCCATGGGAGGTAGTCCCAAAAAATTGTGGAAACAGACAGCGGTAATAATTGTCAGCAAAAAGAGAGCGATAATAATCTTGCCTCCTCGCTTGATATAGACCACATCGTCACTGGGAGCTGGCTTTTCATTGGGGACAGCAAAGTGCATGATAATAGCAGGAACAAGAAAATTGACTGCGGATGGAACGAACAGATAAAAGAATGTCCAAAAATCAACTACACCTTTTTGCCATACCATAAGTGTGGTGATATCGCCAAAGGGACTGAAAGCTCCTCCGGCATTAGCCCCAACAACAATATTGATACAGGAAAGCACCACAAACTTTTGATTCTCCTTGCCTACTGCCATTACCACAGCAGCCATTAGCAGAGCCGTGGTCAGGTTGTCTGCCACTGGAGAGATAAAAAATGCCAGAGTGCCGGTAATCCAAAAAAGTTGGCGAAAACTAAAACCAGAACGAACCAACCAGGAACGCAAGGCTTCAAAAACCAACCGCTCATCCATAGCGTTGATGTAAGTCATTGCCACGAGTAGGAATAAAAATAGCTCTGCGTACTCCAGTATGTTGTGGCGCATTGCCGACTCTGCGAAGTGGGACATACCATGTTGTGCGTAGACGATACCGATCAAGATCCAGATAAGACCAGCCGCTAGCAGTACTGGTTTGGACTTACGCAAATGGATAAACTCTTCAGCCATGACCAAGCCATACGCCAGCACGAAAATCAGGATGGCAAGATAACCAATAGCCGAGTTGGTGGGAATCAAGGCTTCTCCTCCACCGCTGGAAGCCCAGAGTGGGTCTATAGAAAATAATGTAAAATACATAATACTAAAAATAGTTATTGCCAATTTGTTCATCATAATTTTTTCCCTATTGTTATGAGAGCTTGTAAAAAAATGAAACCCTACTGCAAACGCCCCAAATTCACCCCCCG
>JADFYX010000224.1 GCA_015232795.1 Magnetococcales bacterium | reverse complement strand
GGATAAACAGGTTAAACACACAATTGATGTTCTCATCGACCGCTTGGTGGTTAAACCGGGCATAGAGTCCCGTTTGGCCGACTCTTTGGAGACCGCTTTGGGTTTAGTGCAAACCCTTAGAATAAAAAATAATCCCGGTGGTGTAGCCAAAGTTCAAGTGTTGGGCCCCAATTCCCGGGAGATGCTTTTTTCCGAACGCCATGCCTGCCCAGAGTGTGGTATATCCTACCCAGAAATAGAGCCTAGGCTTTTTTCTTTCAACAACCCTTTTGGAGCCTGTCCAAGTTGTGATGGTTTAGGCACTAAAGAGTATTTTTGTCCAGAGCTGGTTGTCCCCAACCCATCTATGACCATTCGCCAAGGGTGTATAGTCCCCTGGTCAAAACCAACTGCATCCATGGCTCGTGAAGCCATTTATAGTGTGGCAGAGCACTATGAAATTGATATTCGCGTTTCCTGGGAAGATCTCCCCCAAGAGGCCAGAGATATAATTATGAACGGCTCTGGACGGGAAAAAATTAAATTTAACTATGCCAGAAGACGACGTTTTCGCACCATAAAACCTTGGGAAGGGGTTTTGAAAATTTTAGAGCGACGTTATCTGGAGACCGAATCCGACGCTATGCGAGAAGAGTTGGCCAAATTTCGCAATACATCACCTTGTCCTGGCTGTTCTGGTGATAGATTGCGCAAAGAGGCTCTGTTTATACGTATAAATTCTACCAATATAGCCCAACTATCAGCCCTGCCTCTTACCCAGACCCAAGAGTTTTTTCAAAACATGACTCTTACTGTCAAAGAACAAGAAATTTCAGCAAGAATTGTCAAAGAGGTCACGGAACGGCTAGGATTTTTATTAGCAGTTGGTTTGGATTATCTCACCCTGGACCGTACCGCAACCACACTATCTGGTGGTGAAGGACAGCGCATTCGCTTATCAAACCAAATTGGTTCAGGCTTAACAGGGGTGTTATATATTTTGGATGAACCCAGCATTGGGCTTCATCAGCGAGATAATCAACGGCTGTTAGATACATTGGTTCGACTTCGTGATCTAGGCAATACGGTTGTGGTTGTAGAGCATGATGAAGAGGCCATGCAGATTGCTGATTTTCTTGTGGATATGGGACCAGGAGCCGGAGAACATGGGGGAGAGGTGGTCTCTTGTGGTACTCCCAAAGAGGTGTGTGCCGATCCCAAATCTTTAACAGGTCGTTATCTTAGTGGCGAAAACAATATTAGCGTACCAAAACAACGTCGCCAGATAGATCCTGACCGCTGTATTATATTAGAAAAAGTCAGCACCAACAATTTAGTAGATGTCACAGCTACCCTGCCTTTGGGTTTGATGACCTGCATTACTGGTGTTTCCGGTTCGGGCAAGTCCAGCCTTATTCTCGATACCCTCTACCCAGCCTTGGCCCAAAGGCTCCATAATACCCAGGTAACTGCTGGGCAGTACGAGCGAATAAAGGGTTTGGAATATCTCGATAAGGTGGTCCACATAGATCAATCTCCCATTGGACGCACCCCACGCTCCAACCCTGCCACCTATACCGGGCTATTTACCCCAATCCGTGAAATGTTGTCCCAAGTACCAGAATCCCGCTCACGGGGTTATAAATCGGGTCGCTTTAGTTTTAACGTCAAAGGGGGCCGTTGTGAAGCCTGCGCTGGTGATGGGCTTATAAAAATTGAAATGCATTTTCTCCCGGATGTATTTGTACAGTGTGATGTCTGTCACGGTAGCCGTTATAACCGTGAAACATTGGAAATCAACTATAAAGGCAAATCCATAGCCGATATTTTAGCCATGACTGTTGAGGAGGCATTACTATTTTTTCAACCAATTCCGGCTATTAGAAGCAAGCTGGCAACATTAATGGATGTGGGTTTGGGTTATATCCGTTTGGGACAATCGGCAACCACACTCTCAGGTGGTGAGGCCCAACGGGTTAAAATTTCCCGTGAACTTTCCAAACGGGCTACGGGCAAAACATTATACATATTGGACGAACCTACCACTGGCCTGCATTTTGATGATATTCGCAAACTTTTGGAAGTTTTAAGCAGACTGGTAGCAACAGGAAACAGTGTTGTGGTGATAGAACACAACCTTGATGTGATTAAAACTGCCGACTGGATTGTGGATTTAGGCCCGGAAGGGGGAAGCAAAGGGGGAGAGATTCTTGTACAAGGCACCCCAGAAGAGTGCGCTGCAACTCCTAACTCTTGGACTGGGCAATATTTGGCTCCACTGTTAAAAATGGATGTAAAAACCCATAAAAAAACTGGATAGAAAATCTATCCAGTTTTTTAAAAAAATTTAAGGAAATGGGTCTGGGAAGGGATTTATCCATTCCCAGTGGGGTTTGGGGCAAAGCTCACTTTAACCACGCTCTTTCAACCAACCACCGATGGCTGGTGGTACTTCTGCCAAAGCTCTACCGCTAACAAAGATACCAATATGCCCACCTTTGAAAGCAACTTCAGAATAATCTTCACTACTTGTCTTACCCTTTAGGGCTTTGGTAGCACTTGGGGGTACTAGATGATCTTTAGTTGCATAGACATTGAGAATTGGCATGGTGATATTTTTTAAATCAACTTCTTGACCACCGATAATCAGGCCACCTTTTATCAATTTATTACTCTGAAAAAAATCTTTGATAAACTGCCTAAATGCCTCACCTGCTTGATCTGGAGAGTCAAAAATCCATTTTTCCATTCTTAAGAAATTTTTCAATTTTGTGCCGTTATCCAGCAGCTCCACCATGTCCAAATATTTTTGGCTGGTCAAACGGTAGGGGTTCATGGATAAAAATGTGAAGTTTAAGAGATCACCAGGAATATTGCCCATGGTATCCACCATAAGATCAACATCCATATCCTGGGCCCAGCAGCTTAAAGTGTTTTCTGGGGTTTTAAAATCAATTGGTGTCACTGTTAGCACTAAATTTCGCACCTTCTCTGGGTGCAGTGCCGCATAACAGGTGCTAAATGATCCACCCTGACATATGCCAAGAAGATTAATGCGATAAAGATCATGGGCATCACAGATAAAATCTACACAACGATCAATATAGCCGTTGATATAATCATCAAGATCAAGATAACGATCCGATGCATCGGGATATCCCCAATCTATGAGATAAACATCAACACCCTCTTTCAACAGACCACGAACCAAAGAGCGGTCCTCTTGTAAATCCGCCATATAAGGACGATTAACCAAAGCGTAGACAATAAGAACTGGAACCCGATGGACATCCTTGTTCAGTGGAGTATAGTGATAGAGTGTAAGTTTATCGTCACTGTATACTTTTGTTCTGGCACTGACACCTTCTGAAATGTCACCAACTTCACTCATGGTTTTCATTCCAGTTACGATTTTTTTGTTAAAATTGGAAAGCTCTTCTACCAGTGCCTCCGGTTGCATATTTAATGGAAACATCGGTTATACTCCTTTTTTTGTTGCGGGCTTGGCTGCTGGTTTTGCCTTTGCAGTTGTGGCCTTGGTTTTACTTACGGCTTTTGCTGTTGTGCCACTCCTCTGTGCTGCTGGCCTGCTTGCTGTTTTAGCTACAGGTTTACTAGCAGACGCTGAACTCTTTTTTAGCTCTGCAATATCAGCACGCAACGAATCAATATCAATCTTCTCTAAATCATCCCGCAAACGGTTTAATTCCGTTACATCACCACTTTTTGTCTGGTTTTTTATCTGCACTTCAAGCTTACGAACCTTCTTTTTTAAATCATGAATCTGCAGGTATGCCGAATTCAGCTCTTTACGAGTTGGCATATTAAACGATGCCATGGTGTCATCGGTCATGGATTGAATATGTTGTTGCAAAGTCAAAAGTGCATTCGTCAAACGGGGGTTTATCTCTTGATACTCTGTGCTTGCTACTGTTTTGCCGTTGGACTCCTCACTACAATCAACCCATAAGACATGGAGATCACGTAGGCTTTTTATAGAATCTCCAGCTTGGGCCATGGAGACCAAACGGTCTCTAAAAAGGTCCGCTGCGTGGGCGCTGGATTTGTTCATCATGGTTTGATATTCAACCATCACCTTTTGATAGACAATACCGAGCTGTATAGCTTTTTGTAATTTTTCCTGCTTTTCCCGATTTAAGCCAAGTCCCGGCATTCTCAGGGAATCATTGATAAAATTCTCCATGGGTGAACTGCCACCTAATCCGGGCATTTGGCCCATTTGACCAGCTTGGCCCATAAACTGTTTCATCATATCGTTGGAAAAACTTGGAACATTACCAAGCATGTTGGACCAAGCACTCAAAGGATTGAGAGAGTTGAAATTGGTTTGTGCACCAGAGGTGAAAAATTCACGGAATTGTTTTAAATTTTTATCCAGTTCTGCTGTCCAATCTTCGATAGAGTGCTCACCTTTTTTACCCATCTGAGCAAAAGTATCAAACACACCTTTGCTCATGCTCATAAAGTTGTTCATGGCTCCCATCATACTTTGTCGAGCCATCTCTTCAGGGGTTTTTACCTGAAAGGGGGAAAATGCCGCCCAAATAGGATCATTCGATTCATCCATGGATTGTTGGAAAAAATTGAATGGGTTAA
>JADFYX010000223.1 GCA_015232795.1 Magnetococcales bacterium | reverse complement strand
TGGACGGCAAATACTCTCTAAGATACATGAGTCCAATGCAAGTAAAAAAAGCTTGTCTGAAATGCCACGGACATCAGGATTACAAGGTAGGTGACATACGTGGTGGCGTTGGCATTATCGTGCCCATGTCTCCCTTTCTCGCTTTGGAAAAAGAGATGATCACTACCCTGACCTTGATTCATGGAATCTTCTGGATTGCGGGACTGTTGGTCATCGGCCTGATCGCCCAACATCGGAGGCACCGGATTCTGGAACAAAGACGAACTGAGGCGGTTTTGCGCGAAAAAGAGGTTGCCTTGGCTGCCAACAAAGCCAAAAGTGACTTTTTGGCTAATATGAGTCATGAAATCAGAACACCAATGAACGCCATAATCGGCATGGGATATTTAGCTCTTAAAACAGAGCTAACCAGGCAACAGCACGATTATCTTAACAAAATCCACATTTCAGCCCTATCATTACTTGGTATCATCAATGATATCCTTGATTTTTCAAAAATTGAGGCTGGTAAGCTGACCATGGAATCTACTCCATTTGACCTGGATGAAGTTATGAGTCATCTGGGCAATATGATTGGGACCAAAGTTCGACAGAAGAGTCTGGAGTTAATTTTTTCCATACCTGAAAATGTACCCAAATCATTGATTGGGGACCCCCTACGATTGGGACAAGTGCTCACCAATCTGGTCAATAACGCCGTGAAGTTTACCGAAACTGGGGAGGTTTTCGTAGGCGTGGAGCTACTAGAAGAAAGTGGAGAGGATGTCCACCTCCGCTTCACTATTCGTGACACCGGAATTGGCATGACCAAAGATCAGACGGCAAAGTTATTTACGGCATTCAGTCAAGCAGATGCTTCCACTACCCGGAAATATGGAGGAACTGGGCTGGGCCTCACCATTAGTAAACGTTTAGTGGAGTTGATGAATGGGGAAATTCACATAGAAAGCGTGCCTGAAAAGGGTAGTGTTTTTACTTTCACTGCTCATTTCGGATCTCACAAAAAAAAGGTAAATAAACATTTGCCAGTTCTTGAGGATTTTAGAGGCATGTGTGCGTTGGTAGTAGATGACAACGAACATGCCCGTCAAGTGCTTTGTAGTATGCTGGAATCATTCTATATAAAACCCCATGCGGTTAACTCTGGCAACGAAGCTTTAGAGGAGATGGAGGTCAGATCCAGCACCGGAAAAGATGGCAATTTCGAACTGGTGCTGATGGACTGGAAAATGCCGGGTCTGGACGGTTTAGAAACCGCCAGTATGATAAGATCAAATCCCAACATTTACCCACCACGCGCCATTATTCTAGTGTCGGCATATGGTCGCGAAGAACTTCTGTCTCAAGTAGAACAGTCTGAAGCGATAGATGGTTTTCTTCTCAAACCAGTCACGTCATCGTTTCTGCTGAATGCCATTGTTGATACTTTGGAAATTGATAGTGAAGAACAGTCCGAGAAGGTTCAGCCAAAAACTACAAACATTGAAACTATTCGAACCCTTGCCGGAGCTAAGGCTCTGGTAGCAGAAGATAACCTGATTAACCAGCAGATAGCTCATGAGCTATTGGAGGGGTATGGCCTAGTTGTCATGGTAGCTACTGACGGTTTGGAGGTGGTGCAAATGGTTGTTGAGAAAGAGCCTGATATCGTATTTATGGATATCCAGATGCCGAAAATGGATGGTTTTCATGCTACCCAAGAAATCCGTAAGAATCCCCGGTTCAAGGATCTGCCAATTCTTGCCATGACCGCCCACGCCATGGCCGGAGACAGGGAAAAATCTCTCGAAGCTGGTATGAACGACCACATCACAAAACCCATTAATCCTGAGAAACTGTTAAAGGCTTTAATCCAGTGGGTTCCCCGTGTGGATAGAGGGGTTGTACCCCTAGTTGACCGAAGTACGAGCAAAGAGACCAACAAACAGGATTTACCAGCAAATTTGCCGGGGATTAATATAGAAGCCGGATTACAACGTGTAAATGGCAATCGCAAATTGATGCGTAAACTTCTTGTGGAGTTTTATCAGGATTACCGGGATGTAGCTGCGACACTGGATATGGCATTGCAAAAGGATGACTATCCTTTGATCCAGCGTTTGACCCACACCATTAAAGGGGTTTCTGGGGCTATTGGGGCTATGGATCTGCATATTGCCACCAAAGAACTGGAAACGGCTGTCATTGAGAGTCGTTTCCAAGAGTGTCAGCCTCTTTTGGAAAATTTTAAAACCGTCATAGAACCACTCTTGGCAGGATTGGCTGATCTGGATGGGGAGCAACATGACTTCACAGCGTCTGCAAACTCACCCTTTACTCAGGATGTAGAGATTGATCGAGAGAGACTTGCGGAACTATTCCGTACTTTGGAATCACTGCTGGATAATATGGCTCCTGAAGCCCAAGAGATTCATAATGAAATCCGGGTTATATTAAAGGATTCTTCCCATTGGGAAGCTGTAGCGAAAATTGGTGATTGCCTTGAAGAATTTGACTTCGAGGGTGCAAAACCTTTTCTTGCAGAATTGTATACTAAACTGGATATACCTACAGATTAAATGGACTAAAACAGATGGAAACTAAACCAACCATTTTAATTGTTGATGATGAACGGTTTAACATCAATTTGCTGTTCGACATGCTAAAAACAGACTACAGAACTATGGCTGCCAGAAATGGGGAACTTGCCATAAAAGCTGCACATGCTGACCCAGCCCCAGATCTAATCCTGCTTGATATAATGATGCCGGGAATGGATGGTTATGAGGTTTGCAGACGCCTTAAGGCAGATGAGACGACACAGCACATTACTGTGATCTTCGTGACTGCAATGGGAGAGACCAGAGATGAAACAAAAGGTCTTGGACTGGGAGCAGTAGACTACATCACAAAACCTATCAGCCCCCCTATTACCTTGGCTAGAATCAAAACCCACCTGAAACAAAAACAGCAGAGGGATAAACTTGCCAATCTCCTCATTGAAAGTCAAAAACAGGCTGCAGATTTAAAACTTGCCAACTCTGCACTTGATGAAAGCGAGACTCTTTTTCGGGAAATGTCTGACTTGGCTCAAGATGCCATCGTCCGAGTTGACAATGATGGACATATACGTTTTTGGAATAAAGGGGCAGTTAGGATATTTGGTTATACACAAGATGAAGTCGTGGATCAGGAACTCCATGATATCATCGTTCCTCAGAGGTATCAGGTAGATGCCCGTAAGGGATTTCTGGCATTTCAGGATACAGGACAAGGTGCAGCGATCAATCAAACCGTTGAACTGGTGGCATTAAGGAAAGACGGTGAGGAGTTTCCAATCGAGTTATCCATTGCCCCCATCAAACACAAGTCAAAATGGCATGCGGTCGGAATTGCTCGGAATATTACAGAACGCAAACGTGCCGAAGAGAGAGAACGTTATGCTCAATTTCAGGCAGGTATAACCGAAATGGGTGTTTCGGTCCTCCATAATATTGGTAACGCCATCATGAGTATTATTAATCGGGCAGAAGGTTTACAGCAAGGAAGCCGTGAGATGAAAGAGACGGCAACTCTGTTATCTAAAATCGGTGCTATTATAAATAGCAAACTTGAAAAAGGAACGTCACATATTGAAATTCTGGAAGAACTTATTCCAGCCCTTGAGGATGTTGGCAAAACCCTTACAACCCTTGCAGATAAAACTTTTTCTGATAACGCTGAAAAAATCAGGAAAGGGGTAGAACATATTGCCGAGATTGTCAAAATCCAACAGAACACAGCCCAGACTACCACACACAGGAGCTTGTTCGGCTTTAAGAATTTGATAGATGATGCTATTACCATGCAGCAAGATACTTTGGAAAAGCATGGTATTAGCATTGATATTCAGGTAGGTAACGGTCTAGCCGAAGTCAATATGCCACGCAGCCAGATGCTACAGATGTTGGTCAACCTAGTTAAGAATGCCCAAGAGGCTATTGCTGCCTATTCCGGTGGGGATGAATCATTTCGGGGAAAGATCACAATTTCAGCTATCGTAGCGGATCACGATTTTATTGAAATCCAGGTAAAAGACAACGGTTGTGGTATTCCAAAAGAGAAGCTAACCGAAATATTCCGCCATGGATATAGTACCAAGCAAAGGGGGACGGGGTTTGGATTGCATTCTGTTTCCAACTTCGTACAATCTGAGAGTGGTTCAATACAGGCTGTGAGCCAGGGAAGCAATCAAGGTACTGAAATCTTGATTAGGTTTCCCCAGAAAAAAGCAGGATAAGAACAATATGCCCCAAACGGTTTAGAACCAAATGCCTGGCAGCTTTGTTTTAGTCATCAATTTTTGTCGAATTTTCCGGGAAACGGATTACCACTTTTGTCCCCTGGTTTTCCCCTGCACTTTCTACATGGACGGTCCCACCCTGAGATTGAACAAAATTTGCAACGGAGTCAGGTGAGGTTTTTCCACGTATTCTCGGCAACTTTCTCGACCATCTGCCAGAGCGGTTGGATGTTCTGTCTAAAACCATACGTGAGAATAACAGCCAAGAGATAAAAGTGGCAGCGGCCCAAGTCAAGGGTGTCGCCTCCACATTTGGTGCAGATAATTTGTTTATAATATGCCTGGAACTTGACACTATGGTCGAGAAAAGCTGGTTAG
>JADFYX010000222.1 GCA_015232795.1 Magnetococcales bacterium | reverse complement strand
AGAAAAAGTTCGTAAAAACATTCCAATTCTACGACCTGATCATGATTGGATGATTGCATCAAATTTGACGAACGACACCTTTTGGACTCCATCAGAAGGTAAAGTCCATGAGTTTGGCAAAGATAACAATCGAAACCTCGGAGATTGGATTAAAAAGAAGTGTAATTTATAATGATTTCCAATCTATATTGAATTCATGCTGAAAAATTCCAAAGCTCCCTCTGCTCCTGCCAGGCCAGAGGAATGGTTCCTCGCATGGCCTCCAGGTTCAATTTGTCTGGTGTTTTCCCATCCAAAATAGACTCGACGATATCGGGAGCCAGGTTATTGAGCCGAAGAATCCGGGCCATGAAAGACTGGTCCACCTTTTCCATCTCGGCCAGTTGTCGTACCGTTGGAGCATCCCCTGCATCCAGCATCATTTGCCACTTGCGTGCCTTGCTCAGCGCGTTGACCATGGGATCGTCGGTCGGGCCTTCAGTATTTTTCCGGGCTGCTTCGTGTTCTGGTAGCATGACCATGCGGCGACCGCCACGGCGGTGAAAGCGCATGGGGATGTTATAGACGATGGTTTTGCCATCGGCACTGAGCTGGCCTTTCATACGGTACTCCTCTCTTCTTTTGGATCTGATAGTTCATTCACCAGATTGTTGATGCCGTCGACTCTGACCCGCAATTCCATGTTGCCGGTGGTCAGGACCACCTGTTCCACCAGTAGGTGCAGGAGCCTGTTACGTTCCACGGGGAAAAGTTCATCCCAAACGGGGTCCAGCATTTTCATAGCGGCCACCACCTCCCGTTCATGGAGTTTTGAATCTGCCTCTTTTGCTTTTTTCCAGATCCGGGCAATCATCTCTGGTGTCTGGATCATCTCCCGAATGCGATAAAAAACGGCATCTTCTATTTGCCCAGCCGCAATGGAATTAAGGGGGCAATCGGCATAGCTGTTTTTAGCTGCCTGCATGCAGACATAATAACGGTATAAAACACCACGTTTTCGGGTGTGGCTGGGTCGCATGGACCGGTTGCAATGACCGCACCGGATGATGCCCTTGAGGACGGATGGTGATTCGCTCCTGGTAAAATTGCCTCGTTTTTTATTGTTTTTTGCCAGGATGGTCTGGACCTTGTCCCATAATTTCTGGTCAATTATGGCAGAGTGTTCACCTTGGTAGGCTGTGCCTTTGTAGACCGTCAACCCAAGGTAGGTTTGGTTATTTAAAATTTTATAAAGCGTTCCCTTGTCGATCGGTTTGCCATGCCGTATTTTTCCAGTTGAGAAGGTTCTAGTTTTGGAAATGAGACCGTTTTCTCTCAGTTCCTTCACCAGAGTGGTGGCCGACCCGATCTGTATAAAGCGTTTGAAAATACGCTGGACCTGTTCCGCCTCTTCCGTATTGATCACCAATTTTCGGTCTTTAACATCATAGCCGAGACTGGGGTGGCCACCCATCCAGATGCCCCTTTTTTTCGATTGAGCAAACTTGTCACGTATACGCTCTGCTGTGACCTCTCTCTCGAACTGAGCGAAGGAGAGAAGGACGTTTAAAGTCAGCCTTCCCATTGAATTTGTTGTATTAAATGCCTGTGTTACGCTGATAAATGAAACCTTGTGGCGATCAAAAATTTCCACTAATTTAGAAAAATCCATCAATGATCGGGATAGGCGATCAATTTTATAGGTGACAATACAATCGACTTTTCCATCCTCAATATCTTGAAGTAACCGTTGCAGGGCTGGTCGTTTCAGGGTGCCTCCAGAAAGACCGGCATCATCGTAGCGGTCTGGCACCAAAATCCAGCCTTCTCTTTTCTGGCTGGCGATGTATGATTCACATGACTCACGTTGAGCATCCAGGGAATTAAAATCCTGCTCCAACCCATCTTCTGTAGATTTTCTCGTGTAGACGGCGGCTCGGATTTTTTGTATGACCTCTTTCATTTGGATGCTCCATTTTTACGAATTCCAAAAAAGAGTGGACCCGACCATTGGGTGCCAGTAATCTCCTTGGCGATCGCCGAAAGGCTTTTAAATTTTCTGCCTTTAAATTCGAAGCCATCGCTCTGGACCGTCACTACATATTCAACCCCGTTCCATTCCCTCATCAGGTTGGTTCCAGGCGTTGGGTGATTATTCTTTTTACGCTTTTTCCCGTTGGCTGTAGATTTGGCTTTTGGATCGGCATCTCCCCTGGCCAATGCATTCATGCGTGATTCCGTTATTTCAGAAAGCCCTCCCCATTCTAATTCTTGAATCCGGTAGGCCAATCTTCGGACCAGGAATGGTTTTCCATGGGGTGGTGGATCTTGATTATAAAGATTCTTCCACATGGTTCTCAATTCTGCGATTGGCGTTCCTGGAAGATTGGCCACCCTTTTCAGAACAGTTTCAGTTGTCGTCATGTCTCACCTCCAAAATTCGTATTGGTTTCAGACACATGAAGCCTCGTTTTGGAGGGTAAATCCAGGGAATCATTCTCTTTTCTCTGCTTTTTTTTAGTCTCTTTTCGCTTCCAACGAGAGAAACCGGCGGCCAGAATATCTGCCATTTCATCCAGACGTTCCTCGGCGGTCATGAGGTTGGGGTCCAGACCATTCATGCTGGTCTCCTCTCTTTTTCTACAATCTTCTCGGAGGGAGTGATCATACCTATTTTGATCATGTGCTTTTCTATGCACTCACCAATCTCTGCCACCACGCTCGGCATCCGTTTTCCGCCAGGCTTAAAATACCCACCCTGGCCATCAAAGATAGATTTCAACTCCTCCACCAAGAAAGTGACCTCACCACCCTGGCGGAATACAGCAGAGAGGACTCGGGTCAGAGCCACTACCCATGCAAAATGTTCCATATTTTTTGAGTTCACGAAAATTTCAAATGGACGGCATTGGCCGCTAATGGTGATGTCGTTGATAGTCACGTAAAGAGCGTGATCAGAATGCGGTGTCTTGATTTGGTAGGTCGACCCATCCAGCCTCTCTGGACGCTGTAGGAGTTGTAATTCTGTTTTGTCTGAGCCGGTTGTATTCATAAACCACCATTATTGCTTTAGGGTTGCTTCTTGGTATCCTTTTCGTGTCCGATTGTATTGTTCATGATGTATCATAATCAAACAAAAAGCTGATTTATGGTGCAGAATTGCGTGTCTACTTGTATCGTTTCTGTATCGGATCAAGCAAGAATGCCGGTTCCAGGCAAGCGTGAACCAGCGGAATGGGAAGAGAACTTCAGAGAGGCAGTATACGTTGTATCAATGTTGGGCCGGAAGAGTAACTCGTCTAGACATCCTTACCAATCCACACCACTCGACCAATGACATGCACCTGTTCCAGGTTTTGCTGAATAATTGTTTCAGGCGTATATTCCTTATTGTCACTCTTGATAATAAGATCTCCACTGATCATCCAATGAATCCGCTTTGCATAGAGGTGATCATTCTGCCGGATAAGATAGATCTTGCCACTTTTTGCTTGTTGCAGGTTATCCCTCAAATCAATCAATAACATATCTCCGTCCGAAATAGTCGGCTGCATGGAATCACCTGCTGAACTGATCAAAGCCAGCTTTTCTGTGTTGAGCCTTCTTTGCAGCAACCAATCGGTTTTAAAAGCCAAAAAGTCTATGATCTGTTCTGAATCAACTTCCTGTCCATGTCCAAGGCTGGCGGTAACTGCATGCCTTGGAACCAAGGTAAACAAATCATCGATTGTCGATTTTGCAGGCGTCTCGCCAGAATGTTCACGAAACAACTCCAAACTTCTCTGCCCCTCACCCGTAACAAGCCAATCCAAGGTAACAGAGAATGTTCTGGATATCTTATGTAAGAGTTTCAAGTTCGGCATTCTGCTACCGGTGAAGTAGTGACCAACGGCTCCACGGGTAATCCCCAATACATTTGCAAGCTGCTCATGTTTCCACCCTGCTTCTTGCATCAAAAGTCGCAATCTCTCCACCCAATTATCCGAATCCATGATTATCTACTCCTTCTAAAAAAGTTACTAAAGCACGACATACTTACATCCGATACACAGTGTATCTTAAAAATACACTGTGAGCAATCTTTTTTATTGACGAAATTTGATACCTCTCGTAGCCTTGGAATCATTATGACATTGCATGAACACATAAACTCATTTCCTAGGCATCTCCGAACTGGAATTCGGAATGATCTGGCCCAAGCCGCAGGGGTCTCTGAGCCAGCGGTGAGGCACTGGGCGAATGGAACTCGCAAAGTGCATCCTAACAAAGTTTTAGATTTAGAAAATGCAACTGGCGGATCAGTAACGCGGCACGATTTACGGCCCGATATATTCGGACCACTTCCTTAAACAAACTCTGATTTTACAACAGGCTCTCTTCAGTAAGTGGAAGAGACCACAGGACAAATACGCCCTTTTCAAGGGTGAGCGGTTCCGTGCGCCTAGGGCGACGTACCCGAAAAACCTGACTCCTGGCGGGTCTGGCGCACGGTTTTACCAGGATCTTCTTTCAGGAGAATGAGATGACGAACAAATATCAGGTGGTTTTTCCCTTAAGCAGTGAGGAATACGCCCACCTTAAGCGAGATATTGCTGAAAATGGCGTTATGATTCCAGTTGAGTACGATGAGAGTGGCAATATTCTTGATGGCCACCACCGTGTCCAGGCTTGCCAGGAA
>JADFYX010000221.1 GCA_015232795.1 Magnetococcales bacterium | reverse complement strand
CAATAATAATTTTCAGACCAGCATAAATTTAGGGATATTTCTTAAAGACTGGATATTAAACCATATTCTGACAGAAGACCAAAAATATGCCCACTATTTGGATAAGAATGTTTCTTAGAAAAGATTTTTAGCAACTTAAAGAGTATTTTTATTACTGGTGAGCACGCGATTTAACTTAGTTGAGAATATTCCATCAAATACCAAATTGCTAAAAGTAACCCTAGGAGCTTTCTGTCTACCATGGTTCTGCTCTAACCGGACAAGACCGTAACGTTCAAAAAACTTTAAGGTACTTGAAAGGTTGGAGACCTTAATGAACATTATTAATAATATTAGACAATAATAATAGTTGATTAATTTTTTATAGATTAAGCCGCCTATGCTTCGGGTATTGGTATTGGAGCAGGGACTACCTTTCTCTCTTCACGTTTTGCTTCTAGCCATTTGATTCCCATTAATATGAAACCCAAGGCTATGAAAGCTCCTGGAGGTAGTATGAAACCTATGGCAGGGTGGTAGGAGGGGCCGAAAACATCTATGCCGAATATCTGCCCGGCACCCAATAGTTCTCTTGATGCCCCAAGAAGGAAGAGAGCAAAGGTAAAGCCAAGACCTGATGCGATGCCATCAATTGCTGATTGTATAACAGAGTTTTTTGAGGCAAATGCTTCTGCACGGCCTAAAATAGCACAGTTCACAACTATTAGTGGTATGAAGAGGCCAAGAACTTTGTGTAGATCATGAAGATAGGCGTTCATTACCAGATCGATAATGGTAACAAATGAGGCGATAATAATGATGTAGGAGGGGATTCTTACCTCAGTTGGGATATAATTTCTCACTAGAGAAACCACAACATTAGAGCCAAGTAACACAGCAAGTGATGCCATGCCCATACCTATGCCGTTTATGGCTGTTGTGGTTACACCCAATAGGGGGCACATACCCAGCAACTGGGCAAATACCACATTATTGGTCCAAAAACCACTTGTGATGATCTCCTTGGTTGTGCTCATTTAGCTGCCTCCGTAGAAGCTGGTTGAAATATTTTAGCTTCGTTTTCCAAGAAAAACTCTAAACCTTTTTTTACAGCTTTAACAACTGCCCGTGGGGTAATGGTTGCACCAGCAAACTGGTCAAAATCACCACCATCTTTTTTCACGCCCCACTTGATATTATCGATTGTTTTACCTTGAAATGATTTAGGCCAATCTGTAATAACTATCTTGTCACCAAGACCAGGTGTTTCCGCGTGAGCCACCACTTGAATGCCACTTACTGTGCCACCGGGAGTTACCGCCATCATTATCTCAATGTTGCCGGAATAACCATCAGGAGCAATAACCACATAAGCTACACCTAAGTTTGCTCCACCTTTGCGACCTCTATAAAAGGTAACAGGTTTTAGTTTGCGGTTGAGCCTGGCATCGGTAAATAAAACCGTGTCGCTATCTGGTGCATTGTCAAACCCTTGGGGAAGAACCTGAGTTAACGCACGCAATATCTCTTGCCGTTTTGCTTCTGCTATTGGTTCTCTGGTTACAGATTCTGTTACCGCTAATACTGATGTGGCAACAAGACCAACCACCATCAGTGCCAAACCCATTTTAATAAAATCGGGCATGTTTGACTCCTATGAGCTTGATTTACCGTATATCGCTGGCTTTGTGTATTGATCTATTAAAGGCACAGCGGTATTCATTATTACAATGGCAAAAGAGACCCCTTCAGGATATCCGCCCCAGGTTCGAATTATGTAGGTCAATAGACCACAGCCCAAACCAAACCAAATCTGACCTTTTGGTGTTATGGGTGAGGTAACCATGTCTGTTGCCATAAAAAAAGCTGCCATAACCAAGCCACCTGTAATTAGATGGAAAATTGGATCTGGATACTGCTCTGGGTTGATAATCCAGAGAACTGCTGCCGGTACCAAGCAGCCAACTAACATGGTAACAGGAATATGCCATGTTATTAACTTTTTATGGATGAGGTAGACTCCTCCAATAGCTAGTAATACTGCTGATGTCTCACCAATGGAGCCACTTACCAGTCCACCGCTGGCTTTAATGTAGCTAAAACCATAGTTTCCGCCAAGAGCCTCTTGCACTGTATGGCCCAAGCCTATCTCATTTTTATACTGTCCCAATGGAGTTGCCATTGATACAGCATCCATCAACTCTGGCAGGCCATAATTTCCTGAGAGGATTATAGCAAAAGATTCTGCTAGTCCATAAGCTGATTCACCAAACAGGCCAGATGTAGCTGTTGGCCATGTGGTTAACTCTACAGGAAAAGAGATTAAAAGAAACACACGAGCAATAAGGGCTGGGTTGAACATGTTATAGCCCAAACCACCATATACATGTTTTCCTACCATAATAGCAAAAACACCGCCCACAACACAGATCCACCAAGGGGAGTGAGGAGGTAGGGTCAAGGCCAGTAGCAGACCTGTTAAAGCTGCAGAGTTATCATTGAGTGTTGATGCTCGCCCTCTAAGCCTGATTATGATCTGCTCGGTGAGCATGCATGATCCGGTGGTGATTAATATCACCAACAGGGCAGGCCACCCAAATACCATAACCGATAATGCAGCGGCTGGCATTAGTGCCCAGATCACTGTTTTCATGACCTGGGGAATTGAATCCCCCCCATGCACGTGAGGCGAGGAGGAGAAGATTAGATTCGTTTGGCTCATGGAACCTTCCCGTTACCGTAGTTTATTGATCTGCTGTTTCTTTAGCTGCTTTTGCAGCTCTTGCTGCTTTAGCTGCCTTTGCAGCCCGTGCTGCTTTAGCCGCTTTTGCAGCCCGTGCTGCTCTTGCTGCTTTATCATCATCACCAGTAGCTGCACTTGCTGTTGTAGTTGTTGCAGGTTCATGTGCTATTGCTGGTTCGTCTGTAGTTTTGCTGGCATCTTGATCAACAGCAGGAGTAGCAGCAGCGGCCTCTGCTTCTGCCTTTTTCTTGGCTGCCATCTTCTCTGCCATTTTTGCTTTCATCTCTGCTTTTTTGCGTTCCTTTTCTGCCTTCTCTGCTGCAACACGAGCCTCTTTTGCCTGGACTCTAGATTTATCTAAAGCAGATCTTTGCTCAGCTTTTTGAATAGCAGCAAGGGAGTTCTTGCCGTAGCGGAAATAGTGAACCAAAGGTATATTTGAAGGACAGACATAGGCACAGGTGCCACATTCGATACAGTCAGCTAAATTGTTGTCTGGTAATGTGTCGAATTGATCATACTTAGCAAGCCATGCCATTTGTGACGGAACCAAACTAATGGGACAAACCTGCACACAAGAACCACAGCGAATACAGGCATGCTCAGGATTTTGTTCGACATCGTCTGCCATCATGCAGAGAATACCAGATGTTCCTTTTACTACTGGAACATCCAAGGTTTGCAATGCTGTACCCATCATTGGGCCACCATTTATTACCTTTTTAACACCTGGTTTTAAGCCACCACAATGATCAACCAACGCTCTAACCGGGGTTCCCATAAGAACCTCTAAGTTGGCTGGTCGGTTAATTCCGCGTCCTGTTACTGTTACCAAGCGTTGTATCAGTGGTTTACCAAATTTTACACCATCCCGAATAGCAACGGCTGTTGCAACATTATGTACAATAACCCCGGCATCAAGAGGAAGTTTGCCCGATGGAACTTGTCGCCCGGTGACAACTTCGATAAGTTGCTTCTCAGAGCCTTGAGGATACATGACTGGCAGAACCACCACTTTAATAGATGATGATTGTGCTGATGCTTTTTGCATTACAGAAATAGCGTTAGGTTTATTATCTTCTATGCCAATTACACACTCTTTGCACTGGAGTGCGCGGAGCATGATTTCGATACCTTCTATCAAATCTTGTGACCGCTCTTCCATAAGCCGAGCATCACAGGTGAGATAAGGTTCGCACTCAACACCGTTGATTAACAGTAGCTCTACCACTTTACCATCGGGAGGTGACATTTTAACAAAGCTTGGAAATGAAGCTCCACCCAGACCAACGATTCCGGCAGCACGAATTTTATCCCGAATGGTTTTAGGATCGGCATGAAGTGGATCGTCGAGTGTTTCTAAGTCATCAACCCAAACATCTTCACCATCTGTGTCTAGCACGGCACAGAGCATTTTTAAACCCGATGGATGACCAACTAAATGTTCTTCCACAGCGACAATGGTGCCAGATGTTGGGGCGTGTACCGGAGCAGAGATAAAACCAGCGGCAGTACCAATAATCTGCCCTTTTTTAACCGTATCTCCAGCTTTTACACATGGTTGACAAGGTGCGCCTATATGTTGGTGCAAGGGTACATAAAGACGTTTCGGCATGGCTAAGGGTTCGATAGCACAATGCTGTGAAATATCTTTATTATCTGGAGGATGTACTCCCCCATGAAAGACCCGCAAAACTGATGCGACGATTCCCATTCCTATCGTCCTCGCTCATTAAAATAAGGTTGAGATGCAGTTAATTCAGGGCGTGAGGTCCATCTGGTTTTTCCCACTGCCAGTCGTAGATGGTCGTGGTGACCGGCACCATCTCAATACAATCCACCGGGCAAGGTTCAACACACGCCTTACAGTCAGTACACATATCGATTACAACCGTGTGGGACTGTTTATTGGCACCAATAATGGCATCAACCGGGCATGCCTTG
>JADFYX010000220.1 GCA_015232795.1 Magnetococcales bacterium | reverse complement strand
AATTGTAATATTATATACGGATATTTAAATATTCAAAGAAGATAGAGACCATATTTTAAAGTTTTACCTTACTGTGTACCTATAAATAATTTTAGACAGGCACAATCATTGCATTTAACTTCTTGTTAAGGACCATAGCTAAGGGTAGCACCCGGCAATACAACCTGTTTAAGACGTTTGGATGATTTATCTGTGAGTAGAGAAAAAACACATTTAAGATATGTTTTCCCGATAGTTATCGGATTCACACCCCTGCCATACGCTCCTGCCCAAGCCCAAACATTACAAGAGGCTGTAGCCTTGGCAATTCGTAGCAACCCGACAATACTTGCCGCAAAACAGGAAGAAAATGGCTTTAAAGAAAAAACAGTCCAAGCTCAAGCTGGTTATCTCCCAGTTGTAAACTTTACCGCCGCTTATGGTGAAGAGTGGACTGATAGCCCCAGTACACGTAACGCTGGAGAAACGGGTTTAAGCCTAGGTCGTTCTGAAGTTGGCTTTTCAGTTAGCCAAAAATTGTACGATGGCCAAGAGACAAAATATAAAATAGCTCAAGCTAAAGCAAAACAACTCTCTAATAACGGTAAACGCCTTACTACCGAAGAGACCCTAACCATGACCGTCGCCACGGCCTATTTGGATGCTCTACAAGAACAAGAACTACTCGCTCTCCAAGAACAGACCATCTCTCTACATAGAAAAATTCTGGGCAAGGTCAGAGATATGACCAACATAGGGGCAGGAACCGATGTTGATGTGAGCCAGGCAGAAAGTCGCTTTGCCCTTGTCGCATCTGAAAGAGAATTAAATATTGGTCTGAAACTAGCTGCTGAAACTCGTTATTTAAAGGCCGTAGGACAAGAGAGCGAAAATTTAACCCGCCCGGTATTAAAATATACACTGCTACCGAAATCTTTAGAGCAAGCATTAAAAATAGCACTGGAACGCCACCCAAGCTTAATCTCATCAAAGTCAGATTTAGAGGCAGCTTATGCTGAGAAACAAATCTCAAAAGCCAGTTTATGGCCTGATTTAACCCTAGATTTATCAGCTACCAATACCAATAATGTCAGCGGTTCAAAAAGTTACACTAAAAGTGCCTCTGCAATGTTAAATTTTAGCTACAATATTTTTCGTGGTGGGGCTGATAGCGCAAAAAACCGGGAAACCAGTAGTAACATCAGTAAAATCCAAGAGAAAAGTGAGGAGACTCAACGCAATATAAAAGAAGCTGTGGAATCCGCCTGGCATACCCTTAAGAGCTCTCGCAAGCGTATAAAACACATTGAAAGACATGTATCAGTTGCAAAAATAGTAGCAAAGTCATACCACGATCAATTTAATATCGGTAGTCGCTCTCTTGTGGAAGTTTTAGACTCGGAAAGTGAACTGCACACCGCCAAAAAATCCCTCATTATCGAACATTTTCAGTTGATGAGATCAACTATGCAGCTCTTGTCATCAATGGGGGTTTTACACGAGACACTCAACATGCCCGTTAAAGATGTTATGCAGTCCATTGCCTCAAGGGCGGATATGTTGAAGATTAACGGCTTGATACTTAATATGATAAGAGATGAAGAGTTTTTGCAAAAACTAAATACAACAAACCCTGATACCCCTGAGACACCCCCAACGAAAGATGATAACGTCAAAAATATAAGTGATCCATTACCACCATACCTCTTTAAAATACTATCTCAAGAGGGTGGCACAGATAGCCCAAACTTACTTGAATATCTTGATGCCGTTCAAGGTCAGTCAGATAAAACCAGCAAAAATTTTATGGATGAGATATCTGTGTTAGATTATATATCTAGCATAAATGATAGAACAAAAAGAGCTAACTGATACTGGCCTTCACATACCCTACTTCACCCTAGGATCAAGTTTTCCAGATTGATAGGCGATAACCATATCCCCCAAACTTATAGGTTTAATCTTTGAGGCCATACCGGCAGTACCAAACTGTTCATAACGGTCTTTGCAGATTTGTGAAGCAGCATCTTCCGCTGGACGTAAAAATTTACGCGGGTCAAAATTACCGGGATTTTCGCTAAAAAATTTACGAACAGCACCTGTCATGGCTAAACGCAGGTCAGTATCTATATTTACTTTACGAACACCGTACTTGATACCAATCTGCACCTCTTCTACCGGCACACCATAGGTTTCAGGAATATCACCACCATATTTATTGATAATGGCTAGATGTTCTTGTGGTACTGCTGACGAACCATGCATGACCAGATGGGTATCAGGAATCCGGGAGTTTATCTCTTTGATGCGGTCTATGGCTAAAATATCACCAGTTGGTTTACGGCTAAATTTATAAGCACCGTGGGAGGTTCCTATGGCAATAGCAAGAGCATCCACCTTAGTGGCTTTTACAAAACTTGCAGCCTCTTCCGGGTCTGTCAAAAGTGCCTCTTTATCTAGCTTACCCTCTGCACCATGACCATCCTCTTCCCCGGCTTCTCCTGTCTCCAAAGAGCCCAAAACACCAATTTCACCCTCAACTGAAACACCTATTGAGTGGGCCATTTCAACCACTTTTGCAGTAACCTCAACGTTATACTCATAGGTGGAAGGGGTTTTACCATCGGTTTGAAGAGAACCGTCCATCATCACACTGGAAAAACCACTGCGCATTGCTGCCAAACAGACCGCTGGAGATTGCCCGTGGTCTTGATGCATGGCAACAGGTAGGTGGGGATAGACCTCCAAGGCAGCCAAAATTTGATGGCGCAAAAACGCTTCACCAGCATATTTGCGCGCCCCTGCAGAGCCTTGCAAAATTACCGGACTATCGGTTTCGTCAGCAGCCCGCATAATAGCTCTGACCTGTTCCATGTTATTGACATTAAAAGCTGGAATGCCATAACCAAATTCCGCTGCATGATCAAGCAGCTGTCGCATGGATACCAAAGGCATGAAGATTCTCCCTGAGCCATATTAAAAATTTAAACAAAAAAACAAACTGCTAACAATTAGATTGCTGCTATTGCGCCTCTTCCTCTAAAACAACCCCCATTGAGATAAATTTGTTAAATCTATCATCAATTAGCTGCTCAGGAGTCATCTTTTGCAACTTATCAAGATGCTTTATAATGTGGGTTTGCAAAAGTTTGGCTGCCTCTTGGGGGTCTCGATGTGCACCACCTCTGGGTTCAGGAATAACTTCATCAATTAAACCCAACTCAAGAATCTCCTGCGGTGTAACCTTCAAAGCCTCTGCCGCTAAGTTGGCTTTTGAAGCATCTTTCCACAAAATAGATGCGCACCCTTCCGGTGATATAACAGAGTATGTGGCATATTCCATCATGAGAACTCTATTGCCAACACCTATAGCCAGCGCACCGCCAGATCCACCCTCGCCTATGACAACTACCACAACCGGAACCCGTAGAGTAACCATGGATTTTATATTTTTGGCAATGGCTTCGGCCTGACCCCGCTCTTCGGCTCCTTTACCGGGATATGCTCCCTGTGTATCCACCAAACAGACGATGGGAATATTGAATTTTTCTGCCAGTTTCATCAATCGTAACGCTTTTCTATAACCCTCTGGACGAGGCATACCAAAGTTTCTATGAACTTTGGCTTTGGTTCCCCTCCCCTTTTCTTGGGCTACCACCATCACATCCCGACCTTCTATTTTCGCTAAACCGGCAACAATAGCCGTATCATCACCAAATGTTCGGTCCCCATGTAGTTCTTGGAAGTCAGAGAAAGTTTGCTCTAGGTAGTCTAAAGAATAGGGACGGTCTGGATGACGGGAGAGATGGGTTTTTTGCCAAGCATCAAGCTTGGAGAAAATCCTGTCGGTTAGTTTATCTGCCTCCTCTTCAAGTCCTGATATATCTTGTGTTATATCAATATCTGAAGTATCAGAAAGATAGCGTAATTCATCTATTTTACCCATTAACTCGCCAATGGGTTGTTCAAAGTCAAGAAAAGTCCGGGACATTATTCTCTGTTTCCAAGTAGTAGGAACTATTAAACTGTTAAGTTTCCATAAAATTTACAATTGCCATTGTTATGATTATACTTTCTAACCTGAAAATGGCAAGAGTTGCAATCTTTATTATTGTGATGTTTTCGACCTTATAAAAAACCCCACTAATTGAGATAACATCTCCCAAGACCACATAGCTCTCTTATTTTAGCAATCCTAACTGGAGATCCTTAAATTTTTATATTTTTTACAAACTTTTAGCAGTTCTTCTGCCACTATAACTAGCTGCACCTGTGCCAAGCAGTCCAATTGCACCAGTTAACAGCTCTTCACTGGGAGTCACTTTATATGCCTCCCCTAGTTTTAGCTGTACTTTACTACCAGGAATTGTCAAGTTGACAATAACTCGGCAGGCACTACCTCTATTTTGTGAAATAAGTTCGGCTAAACTATCCATTCCTTTGTTAGCCAACTGTTTATGGCTAACTTGCAAACGCAACTCCCGACAAAACCCACCTCTAAACTCTGCCAGACTCATAACTTCGGTAGCCATCATTTTCGGCTCTTCTTCACCAGGCTCTATGGTTCCTGTAACCACCAACAACCCCTCTTCGTTTAAAAGATCACGGCAAGCATGAAACACCTCGGAAAAAGCAATAACTTCAATTTGTCCTGCCATATCTTCAAGAGAAAAAAAGGCCATTTGATCACCTTTT
>JADFYX010000021.1 GCA_015232795.1 Magnetococcales bacterium | reverse complement strand
ATTCCTGTTTTGAACGAAGCAGACAATTTGCCCAATTTAATTCAACAGCTCCAACAACAGTTAGATTGCCACGTGGAAATCATCGTTGTCGATGGCGGCTCAATAGATCAAACCCAAAAGATTGTCAAAAATTTGGGAGTGGTTTTTGTCACCTCAAAACCAGGTAGGGGTGTACAGATGAATACAGGAGCCAAAGTAGCTAAAGCACCTATATTGCTGTTTCTTCATGGGGATTCAACCCTGACAAACTCTAATCTTTTAAGTAACGCCATTGCTAGCTTATATAGAACTAGGCAAACCTTGGGCCATGATCGCATTGGGGGCCACTTTAAACTTAAATTTGTTGAACAACCTGCCAACCGCCAATGGGTTTTTAAATTTTATGAGGCAAAAACCGCTCTCAATCGGCCCCAATGTACCAATGGTGATCAGGGGTTTTTATTAAGTCGCGAATTTTTTTTTCGCCTTGGAGGCTTTTCCCAAGAGCTACCATTTTTAGAAGATCAAATATTAGCCAGTAAGATATATGAAACAGGGGTATGGATAACCCTGCCGGGATCATTAACCACCTCTGCCAGACGTTTTAAACAGGAGGGGTTGGGACGACGCATGATATTGAACGCAATTATAATGGCTTTGCATTATACCGGATTTAAAGAGTTTTTTACCCGTGCCCCAGAGGTTTATCGTCAGCAAGACTCCACAGAACCCTTGCAAATATCCCCTTTTTTTAAACTTATCAAAACTATTCACTCAGAGGCAAACTGGCAGGGAAGTTTTAAACACTGGCTGTATATCGGGGCTTTTGTGCGTGGAGCAGCTTGGCAGATCTTTTTTTTATTTGATGTAATAGTTGCACAAATTTTCAACTGGCAAAAAAAACCCTTTCTAACTTTTCATGATAGGTTTTTCAAGCCAATAACAAATTATTTACCTTTTGATCTTTTAACAGCCATTTTAACGTGGATTTGGTTTACGTTAACGGGTTACTATTTTGTTATTTACGAATCAACCCCAAAATGGATGCGGTAATGAGTCAGGCCCATAAAGACAGTTTATTAAAAGAGTATTTAGTCTGGCAACAGCGACGGTTAAATGATGCTCTTTTATATTTTAAAAATAGCACTCAAGATCAATTTGGTCTGTTGGGCGACCTCTACCTCTACAATTGGTTGCAGCGAGAAATCCAGCCACCCCATAAAAATGCGGTTTTATCACTTGTTATTCCCAAGATATCAGAAGAGTTAACAGATCTGCTAACAACGAAGTGGGATAACGGACAATATCTACAAGGGCTTATCGCCTATTGGCTCACACAAACACGCAGTTCGCAACGTAAGGAGAATAGCGAAAAACTCCTAGCTTTACATGGTGGTGAAATCTCTTTAGCAGTAGAAGAAATTTTGGCTGCTTGGCAAAAATTGGCTCTATTTATTCAACCGCAAAAAGAGGCCATTCGACAGATCCAGGATTTACAAAAAAAACGTGGGGCTGAGGTGGGGGGAGAGCTTGATCAACAAAGGGTGGCTCTAATAGATAGTCTGCCAGATAGTTTTACCCAAGATACATTTTTTTCCTAAATTGGTCTTATTCCCCATTTGGGTTGCTCGAAAAATTGTCGTCACTGTATGTTTGTCTGGCGGCAACCCATAAAAAACAGAGCTGATCCTGATCAGCTATTTAAACATATAAACATCACAACAGACTCAGTGCTATTTACCGGTGGTGATCTTGATAACCATATGGGGGAATTTTATCGAGCCATATCTCAAATGGATAAAATCGCGGTTTTTGCAATTTTATTAAATGGTAGTTTTGCCAAAACTTTAAAAGAGGCCGAATCGCGGTTTTTGGCAATTAGAGAGGCACTAAAAAAACGTGCGGGTAATTTTCAACCTGCAAAGGTTATTTTACAAATTAGTTTTGATGAGTACCATCAAGAGATTGTTAGCGATGCACAAGGGGGGTTAAAAGAGCGGATACCAGTTACCAATATTGCAAACCTAGTTGCCACATCTCTTAACTATCCCGATATTCAATTGGTGTTGTTGCATAAACAAAATCGCCTTAATTTTTCTGAAAATCTTGTTAAAGCTGGTGTCTTTTCTCGTCTCGTTAAAACTCTCACTACTATGGGTTATCCCATCACTGGCATTGATTGGCAAACATCACCGCGCACTAAGGCTGATCCTGTAAACCCCAGGCATAAAGGGGGAGTTATTAGGGATGTATTATTTAACTTGCAGGGTTACCCAAACCAGCCCATCCATATGATGAGTTCCACCATAGACGCTTATGGCAGGGCAGCACTTTTAGACCCCAGTGAATATATTAATGAACGGGAGTATCTTGAGACAATTTTAGAAAACGGACCTCCCGATAACGAACAGTTTGATATAGATCCCATGGTTTGGTATGACGGTTCTGTGACGCTTTTCTCAGCTTCCCATCTATGGGTTGGTAATATAGTTGAGGAGGGGGAGTTAGTGTTTTCTCGCTATAAAAAAGATCCTCTGCTACACGCATTGCGAGTGTTTGATAAAAGGTTGCTTGGGTACTATTGCGAGGTTGCTAACGATCTAGAATCATTAGTGAAACAGGCATCTGGCCCCCACTATCTTTTTCACCAGCTAACCCAGTCAGCTTCTATGCGTTTGCACCTTACAAAACGGCTGGTAGAGAATAGTAAATAATTACATATAAGGCCCGGCACAAATGTTGCGTTTGCGAAGGTTGTTGGGATTAACTCTCAATAATCATTGTGAATTAAAATTGTGACAGGAGCCTAGAAATGTGGGAACATTCCGATTTGACTCAACTAAAGCTGGATCTTTTAAAGGGAATGCCGCGAGTCTATAATAAACTGGTTGTGCGTTTAAACCGCGAGGGGTTGGTTGAGGCAGATATCCATGATGCTAAAAAACGTAAACAGATGGATGGCATCCTAGACTACTATTATCGCAAATTCATGCCCGCATAGATTGAGTAACTAATCAATGAGTGGAAAAGATAACCGCGTTAGCCGCAAACTCCTGTTGGAGTATGACCAAAAGAAAAAATTGTACGACGATTTTTTGGTTATGATTCTGCGTTTTCTAGGGGAGTTTATAAAAGAGAACTCTCTTGGGGTTTTCTCGTTTGAAGGCGTGGTGATGAGTCATGAAGAACTGCAAACTAAATTAAAATCCGGTTTGGTAGCCTCTAGTATTGAAGATGTTGAAGACTTTGTACAGGTGGAGATCTTAACATATTTTGAGGATGATGTGCACGCTGTTGCTCATGTTTTGGATACAGAATTTAAAATACTTCAAGGGGTGCTTGGGCCACAAGCAGGACAAGATCCCCGACGTTTTGGTTATCTAGCTCCCTCCTATTTAGTCCGTATGATGGATAGCCGTTTGGAGTGGATTGAATATCGCTGTTTTACAGATTGCAAAGCTAAGGTGAGGGTCTCTTCCTTGCTGCAACACACCTGGGACAAAATTCAAAACAGATTGAATATAGATAAATCATCTGTTCCCTATCACCAACTAAGACCGACTCAGCGCATTGTAGGTCTTTTTGAGCTTGCCGACCGGGAGCTAAACCAGCTTAAAAACTCTCTGCCCGAAATAAAAGAGAGAACCATAGAGGCGACTAGCAAAACTGTTGCTCCTGCTGTTATTGAGGAGCCAATAGTTGAGAGTACCGACATTGCTAGCAATAATCAGGTGGTTAAAATTAAGCAGGATGGCCCAGCAATATTTTTAAGAAAAAACCTGACTCCTATAGAAGAGAGGATGCCAGAGCTGGTTTTAACTCCAGAATCAGTTGGCAAGTTAATTTTAGATGATCCTGATGTTCGTAGGGTTGATAGATTGGTGTCCGATGGATTTTCCACTCGACTAAAGTTTGATACTATTTTTCTTGAGAATCTTTGTGAGGTAGCGACAAAGTTTCATATTCAAAATAAAAATACCTTGCTAAATTTTATCAACAAACAAGAAAAGACAGTCTTTGCAAATGCTGAAAATCTAATTTCCAAACCAGTAGGGGATGCTCCTTTTACCATTCCCCGTGGTATCTCTATTTTAATAGCGTTCCACGTTTTAGCTAATGATGGTGACGATAGAGAAGCCATAGATCAAATTTCAACAATTATTCATACGTTTAACAATGCTTTCCTTTAGAGAACAGATATTTATGCCATGACCACTACTAAGGCGACTATCGGCATTTACAAAGAAAACAGATCACACTATCTTGAATTTATTGATATTTTCAAGTCACTTGTGCATGTGCTAATTGCCCGTGAGGGGAAAATTGGCTTGGTAGAGGTGAGCGGACACTTAAAAACAGTTGAAGATCTAGGCAAAGAGGTGGCTATTCTACCAGATGGCAGCTACCCGATTATGTCTGATTTGCAAAATTTAATGGCACTGCGTATGGTGACATTTTACGAAAAAGATGTAGCATTTGTTTTAAGAAAATTAACCAGCGCATTTGGGGTGGTGGATGTCAGCGTCCAGGAGAAAGACGACCCAGAGGCCTTTGGTTATCCTGGCTCTTCACTAATATTAAAACTAGGTGAAGATCGTCTAAAATTAGATGAATATCAACGTTTTGCCGATTTGCAAATTGAAGTGCAGGTTTTTTCCCTATTTCAAGATACCTGGTCTAAAATCGCCCGCCATATCGGCTATCCAGAGGATCAATTTCCCCAAGAACAGCTTCGGGAGTTTAACCAACTTGCCTATATGATGGAGTTGGCAGATTCTGAACTTAACAAAATTAAAAAATCTTTAAATCCATATGATTGGAGCGGGCAGGATAAAAAAGAGGCAACCGACAAAAAACGAGCAGCAACAAAACCCAAGAGCCAAAAAAAGGGTTCTCTAGAGGCAACAAAAGAGCAAGTAAACAAATCCGGCCCCCTTATTCCTCAAGCCAATCTGCCACCTATTGATAAAATAGATAAAATCAAACTGGCAAAAAAAGCAGACCCCCTAAACTCTGAAACCATTGATGATTTAATCTTGGCAAATGATTTGGTACGAAACTTTGATAAACTCATCTCCGATGCTTACAACACCAGATTGATGTATCAAGGCAAAAACCTGGAACCTCTGCTCTCGGCATTGGTTGAGCTAGATATTTTCAAATCAATAGCCGATATAGAGGCCGAACTTTTCAAAAAACGCCACTACATCCTATCCCTTGCCATCCAAATTTATGGCCCACCAAAAGAGAAAACCTACGAACATATACCAAAAGGCATATCTCTATTTTTGCTAGCATATTACACAATAGCAGACTCAAGAAACATTAAACTGGTGCAAAAGTTTTTAGGCAAATACTCTTTTGATCTAAATTTGATAAACAAAAACAGTGTTTTGTGGTAGGTCGATATTTCATAAATTTCAAACATTCTCGTTAGAAGCTCAATAATTGGTATCTCGCACTGATGAAACCATTGAAAAAATTCTCACTGAATCCCTCGCCCAAGCAGATAGATGATAGATTGCTGACCCCTTTAACCTAGATTCGGTAGTTGTCGCCACGCACATGACGCAAGCTATCGATTAACCTAGCATATCTGGTATGAAAGCGATTTTCCCTGATACACCACCATGTACAAATCGCCAACTGCCGAATCAATGTAAACTCTATAGAGAGAAACTCAATGGATTGTCATGGCTATTTCTGGCATAATGTGAATTGAATATTAAAACCTGGAAAGTCTTGTTGTCTGGTCGAAATTATTCAACTCCATCAACAAGTAAAGACGGAAGATTTATTGTTATGATATACATCCCATCATCTTGCTTTCCTTACACAAAAAAGATGTTTTGCCTCATTCATCCTTTGGCCTTATCTCTCTTTGCCATTTCGTGGCTGTTTCTTTTTAACTCTACCCTGCTTTTTGCAAAAGAACCCTATCTGCAAGAGGCAGAAAAGATACTTTCCAAGGGTACAAGCTTGGAGATTCCATGGGATGGCCCGGTAACTGGTCCTTTAGCCCAAACCGCAAAGAAAATAGTTTTTGTCGCCATGGAACTGCGTAATGGGGGAATTCTCGGAGCTGCACAAGGCGCGAAAGAGGCGAGTCGGGTTATCGGCTGGCAAATGCAGATTTTTGATGCCAAGGGAGATGAAGCTGACCTTCAGAAGATTTGGAAACAGATAGAGGAATTGCGACCCCATGGAGTGATACTCGGAGGTATGGACAGCAAGAAACACGGCAAAGCTCTCAATCGTCTGGCTGAGTTGGGAATCAAGCTTGTCGGTTGGCATGTAGGACCAGATCCGGGACCGATTCCAGCAACATCTGTAGCTATGAATGTGACCTCAGATGTCCGGGAGGTGTCAAATATTACGGCGATGGCAGCAATTGTTGATAGCAACGGTAAGGCAGGTGTGGTTATTTTTACTGATCAACGTTTTGGAATTGCCAGAACCAAAGCGCGACTAATGGAAGAGGCTATACGTCGATGTAAGGGTTGCAAGATATTGGAGGTACGCAATGTCTCTTTATCCAATGTATCCAAGGAGATGCCAGATATTACCCGCAATCTACTCTCCAAATACGGGTCGCAATGGACACATGCCCTGGGAATAAACGATCTTTATTTTGATTATGCCGCTCCTATCTTAGCCAGTGAAGGGTTGCCATTATCAGGTCGTTTGCATCTCCTTTCCGCTGGAGATGGCAGTTCATCAGCCTACCAACGCATTATGGGAGGAGTTTATCAAATCGGCACGGTACCGGAACCCCTTAATTTGCAAGGGTGGCAGTTGGTTGATGAATTGAACCGTCTTTTTGCCGGACAATCTGTCAGTGGTTATGTTTCTCCAGTCCACTGGGTAATGATGGACAATGTCATGGGGCACGGTGGTGCCGAATATCGCTTTGATCCGGAAAATAATTACCGCAAACATTACAAATCAATATGGCTTGGTCAGTGATCAGTCAATTAAAAAGGATTCTGGTGCATCACTATCTTCCGACAACAATACGTTCAAGATTGCTGGGAATTATCCTACTGGTCATCATCGTTAGCGGAATCGGCAGTTTAATTCAAATCACTTTGTTCCATACCTCCACTAAAAAAACCCAGGCATTCATTCATGAAACACTTCCCAAACATCACCGGGCCATGGAGTTGGCTCTGCTGGGAAAGACGATACAGGAAGCGACAACCAGATTAAAGGAGTACAGTTCAGTAGAGGAGCTGCACAGAAACTATCCCCATTTGGGGCTTCATCTTGATGAATTAGACCGGATCACCTCACTTTTGGCAGGGTATGATACCAGCATCAATGTCCTTGCCTTAAACCAACACAGTCAGATGCTGCGTAGTTCCGCCAGCATGTTGCACAATGTGGCCCTTGGTATCATTCAGACACAACAAACAATCAGGGAAAGTATCGACACACTTCTCATTAATAATATCGGGGCCAATTTGGATTCACCAAAGCGGATGGCGTTGATTTTGACTCTGGAAAGATATCGTCTTGACCCCTCACTTCCCAAAAATCAGCTACAACAACTTTTACACCCCTACCCTGAAGGTAAAAACTTTTTAAAACTGATTGCTGTTTTACAAAGACAGGCAAATCTTGAAAGACGTTTTGCCCAGGATATCGACAAAGCAAGCAAAGAACTTGATGAGACGTCGAGAAATTATCTGTCTCAGGTCATAGCAGCGGGTAATATTGAGGTCCAGCGACTTAATGACTCCAGCACCCGGTACTATTTTCTTATCATGGTTACATTGCTTGCAACTGCTCTGCTTGGAACAGGAGTTGGTTGGTGGCTGATAACAAAACAGATAACCAGACGGTTGGGCCTGATCAGCCATTGTTTACAAAACCATGAAAAACCAGCTCTCGCAAAAATGCTTCAACTACAGGGAGATGATGAAATTTCTAAAATGGCTAATGAGGTTCATTTGCTGCTAATTGACCGCAATAATCTTGATGAGACCAGACAAGAACTGGCACAAATCAACAGTGAACTCAACAGCCGCAACCATGAACTGATGATGGCAATTCAACGGCAAAAAGAGCTTGCCGAGCAAACTCGGCAAAGTGAAATATCGTTGCGGGAAAACGAGGAACGGTTTCGTACCATTTTGGAATCGACTTCAGTTGGTGTTTTTGGGCTTGATCTTGAAGGAAAACATACTTTTGTTAATAATGCTGCGGCAAAAATGTTAGGCTATCGGGCCAGTGATTTACTCAAAAAGGATAGTCATGCTATTTGGCATCACAGCCGGGAAGATGGCAGCAGTTATCCAGTCAGTGAATGCCCGATCAGAACAGTTCTTACATCCGGCCAGGCCAGCTTTGGAGAAGAGGTGTTCATCAACTCCTCTAAAAGCATGTTTCATGTAGAGTATTCCGCTACACCTATCCATGAAAATGATAAATTGACAGGTGTCGTGGTAACGTTCAACGATATTAGCGAGCGACGTCGCACCACCCGAATTACCCAAAGTATAATCACAGGCACCTCTTCTGTGACTGGCAGTTATTTCTTGTTGGAGTTGGTCAAAAACCTGGCCAAATCCCTGGATATGCGCTATGCCTTCATCGGTGAGATGGTAATGCCTGCAATGGAAGAGGTAAGAGCGGTGGCTGTTTGGGCCGGAGACTCTTTTGGCGATTCTTTTACCTATCGACTTAAAGGAACACCCTGCAATGAAGTAGCTGGGGAAAAGATCTGTTATTTTCCAGACAGAATACAACAACTTTTTCCTGAAGATAAACTGCTTGTTCATATGGGAGCTGTCAGCTATGTGGGTGCTCCTCTTTTTAGTGCCGACAACGCACCTCTCGGTATTTTAGCCGTATTAGACGACCAGCCCTTGCAAGACGCAGAACTTAGTAAATCCATTTTGGAAATTTTTGCCGGACGGGCCGCCGTTGAGTTGGAACGCCAACTGACCGAAGAAAAATTAATCAAGGCAAAAGAAGCATCAGAAAAAGCCAACCAAGCCAAAAGCGACTTTCTTGCCACCATGAGCCATGAAATCCGCACACCGATGAATGCCATTCTCGGTATGGGGGAACTCTTGGAAGAGACTTCTCTAAATCAAACTCAAAAAAAATATATCCAAACCTTAAACCGTTCGGGTAAGACCCTGATGAATCTCATCAACGACATACTTGATCTATCCAAGATCGAGGCAGGTCAGTTTGTACTGGAACAAACAGTTATTGACCTGGCCAAACTGATTGATGAGACCGTTAACTTATTTGAGTTTACAGCTAAGGAGAAGGGAATAGGTCTTGGCTACCATATTGACCCAAATGTTTCTCATAGGGTAATGGGTGATCCAATCAGACTTCGCCAAATTCTTATAAACCTTATCGGCAATGCGGTTAAATTTACCAAGGTTGGTGAGGTCTTTTTGCAGGCACAACCCGGTCAAGGCGAAGAAACTGCCTTTTTTGTCACAGACACTGGTATTGGTATTTCTGATGAAAAGCAAAAGGAGATTTTCGAGCCGTTTACTCAGGCTGACTCCTCCATTACGCGCCTCCATGGCGGTACCGGATTGGGACTGACTATCTGTCTTCGCCTCTCCAACCTCATGGGAGGAAGGATTACCCTTGAAAGTACCAAGGGGAAAGGTTCTACGTTTATATTCATCGTACCATTAGCAAAAGCCTCTGCAAAACCAACACCTAGCCAAGATGAGGCATTAGCCGACACGCAACTCTCAAAGGATACAGACTCACTCCTTGATGTGAGAATACTTCTTGTTGAGGATGTCGAAGAAAACCAGATGGTAATTCAAGGTTATTTAAGGAACGAAAAATGCCATTTGGAGATTGCTGAGAATGGTGCCGAAGCTTTAGATCTTTTCAAAAAGCAGACATTTGATCTTGTACTAATGGACATTCAAATGCCGGTCATGGATGGCTACGAGTCCACACAACAAATCCGAGCCTGGGAAAAAGCAACCAAGGCAAAGCCTACACCTATTATCGCTTTAACTGCACATGCATTAACTGAAGAAACAGGAAAAATCAAATCTGCTGGATGTGATTCCCATTTGACCAAACCTCTTAGGAAAAAAATATTGATGGAAATGTTTGCTGAATTCATCAAATAGTCAAAGTTCATCTTATCCAGGTTTACCACATCGCCCAATAGCTGGCACTAATCAAGGTATATTTGCAACTCTTCTACAAGAATTTTCTCAACATCACTCTGAACACGCTCTCCCTCCGCCATGATGGCAAGCATAAGTGTATCATCATTGGGAACATGATCAGACTTGGCAATCATTTCCAATTGTCGAGCCAAGTCAGCAAGGCTATTGGCACCAAAGGTTGCTGCAGCACCTTTGAGTTTGTGGACTACATTTGATAATTCTTCTGGATTTCCATCCTTAATGGCATCTGCAATGGCGTTTAAACGAATTGGAAGTTTTTCAGTAAATTTTTTCAGAGTGGGTACAATATCTTTACCAAAATCCTTATGCAACCGTTGCAAAACTTCTCTATTGATAGCTAGGTGACCGTTTGAGGTTTGCTTGGGACTCTTTTTGTCTTCTAAGGTTTCTTCGGGATTTTTTGCAGAGACTGAGTCAGGAGTTTGGGAGTCATCTGCTTTGAGCAGAAACCTGTGCAAGACCTCCATCAGTCGTACCTTGCTTATTGGTTTTGCCAAGATCAGGTCGCAGCCGACATCTTTGATCTTTTTAGAATCTTCGGGCATAGTATGGGCTGTCAAGGCGACAATAGGGGTTGGATTGCAACCTTTCGATTTCTCCCATTTGCGAATTTTTCTGACAGCCGTATAACCATCCATGATCGGCATTTGGATGTCCATAAGAACCAGGTTAAAACTACCGTTCTTGAATTTCTTCAAGGCTTCAGCACCATTATTTGCAGTTACCAACCGACAACCTATTTTTTTTAGATAACCAAGGATCACCATCTGATTTTCTTCGACATCTTCTGCAATAAGAATTTTACAACCGCTTATCATAGCCGTTGCAGCTACTGTGGTTGCTGCACTGTATTGATCGTTCTTTTTTTTGGGAATTTCATCTGCGGAAATTACAGGTAGTGGTAGACAAAAAATAAATTTGCTGCCCTTTCCAACTTTGCTCTCCAATCTAATGCTGCCTTTCATCAAGCTCGCCAAGCGTCGACAAATATTGAGACCCAGCCCAGTACCACCGTGACTGCGAGTGATGGAAATGTCGGCTTGAGTAAAGGGTTGGAATATCTCCTCCTGTTTATCCTTGGGAATGCCAGGCCCTGTATCCTTTATCACAAAAGAAACATTATTGTCATTCCCTACATCCACATGGACATCAACCTGACCAACCTTGGTAAACTTTATGGCATTACCGATAAGATTCAAAAGCACTTGGCGCAACCTTGTTGGGTCGCCAAGAACCCAATGTGGAACATCTCCGTTCCATAGATTATTGAGTTCGATGCCCTTGTCCATTGCGGTGAAGGTCAATAACTCAATGGTATCATCGACCAACTTGCGCAAGTCAAGTACAGTATGTTCTATACTCAGATTGCCCGCTTCAATTTTTGATAGATCAAGAATATCATTGATTAGGGCCAGCAGCGTTTCACCAGAACGTTTCAGAGTTTTGATATACAACTTCTGGGTTTCAGAGAGTTTGGTTTCCTGTATGAGTTCACTCATGCCTAGGATGACATTCATGGGGGTACGAATCTCGTGGCTCATCGTCGCCAAAAATGCGCTTTTTGCTTTATTGGCCATATTTGCAGCATCACAAGCTTTTAGAATTTCATCTTCAGCACGTTTACGCTCAGTAACATCAATAAATGTTGCTAAAATATCGTTTCCAAATGTGACGCCACCAATCAGAATGGTGCAAATTTTACTATTTTTGCAGGTAACATCATATTCGATTGCTTGAATATCCGTGCCATTTTCCAGAGCCTTTTGTACGGCTGTTTCCCAGGTAGCTAAAGCCCGCTGCCGATAGCTTTCTTCTGGAAAGGCCTGTATCCACCATTCCCTCAGAGTGGGAATATCCTCAAGGGTATAGCCAAATAACTTGGTAAAGTGGTGGTTGATATGGATCAGTACCCCATCCTCGTTGACAAAACACAGAGGTATCGAGACCTCCATAAAAAGTTTTAGAAATTTCTGTTGGCTTTCCCGTAACTCCTGCTCCATACGCTTGCGGTTGGTGATGTCGACCCCAGTTCCGCTCAAATATTGTTTGCCCTCAATTTGGACTCTGGTCCCGGCAAACAAATAGGGAGTTTTTACAGCATATTTTCCAAGCAGGTGTCCCTCTACAACTGAAGACCCATTTTCAAATACTTCTTGGATATGTTCTCCTATCATTGCTCTTTCATCCTCTGGTACAAAATCCAGAATATGTCCGTGAGTTATCTCCTTATCATCGTAGCTGGTTATCTCCTGAAAATTTCTGTTCCAGCGGACAAACGTACCATCTTGGTCAAACAGATAGAAAATACCGGACATGCTTTCAATTACAGATTGTGTAAATTGCTGCTCACGCTGGATCTGTTCCTCGGCACGTTTCCGTTTAGAAATATCGGTGATAGAGCCAACCATCCTAACTGGCCTGCCATCAGCATCACGGACAGCTTCACCGCGGCTGAGTATCCAGCGGTAACTACCATCTTTGTGCCGAAGACGAAGCTCTACAGAGTAACGTGCATTCTCTTCCAAATGCCTCCTAAGAGCTTCACTTGCTGCACCTTTATCGTCGGGGTGGATGAGATTAAAAAATGATGATTCTAAATTGGGAAGTTCATCCTCCTGATAACCAAGAATCCACTTCCAGCGGGGGGAGAGATAATCCTCGCCAGTGATTATGTTCCAATCCCAGAGCCCATCATTGACTGCACGTTCTGCAAGTGCATAACGCTCTTCACTGGCCTGCAGGGCTTCTCGGGATTTGTAACCCAGTATTTCACGGCGGATAGCTAATGGAAGTCTGGTCAAATTGTCTTTAGAAAGAAAGTCACTTGCCCCAGATTTAAGCAGGTTGACTGCTTTTTCTTCTTGCACTGTTCCAGAAACGATAAGTACCGGGATATTGCTTCCAATCTCTCTGGTAATCTCCAAGGTTTTTTCTGGTGTTAAATTGGGCATGCGGATATCACATAATACCACATCCCATCTCTTATTTGCATAGGCAGCACGCAGGCTTGACTCATTATCAACACGCTGCCAATCAAATTTAAAACCGTTGTTAAGCAACTCCATAGACAGCAACTCAGCATCATCGGCAGAGTCATCGACAATAAGCAACTTTACCGTGTCACTCATGACCATTAAATTTCTCCTGATGCTGGTGGGGGCATGTTAAGGTTGATCCAATATGCTCCCAGTTGTATGATCACCTCGACAAATCGTTCATAAGCCACAGGTTTGCGGATGAAGCTGGTAGCCCCTTCGTTATAGCAATCAAGGCGTTCAAACTCGTCATCAGAGGTGGTCAATACGATGACAGGAACCCGTCTCATAACCAGATTGCTGCGCAGATGGCGCAACACCTCCAAGCCGGAAAGTTTGGGTAGGTTCAGATCCAGCAGAATTACATGGGGAGGCCAAGAGTAGTTATGGGGTTCTTTTCTATCCCCAAGCAATTGTGCTACCGCCTCGGCCCCGTCCCGAGCCACCTCCACATGGGCTTTGAAGTGATGCTCCTCCAAGGCCATGAGGGTTAGCTCCACATCATCAGGATTGTCTTCCACTAGAAATATGGTTGGCAGTGGCATGGCTACATATCTCCTATATTGACATAAAAGCTAGCACCTTCTCCCGGTTTGGATTGCGCAGTGATATTGCCACCATGCCGTTGAATAACACGTTTTACCGTACTCAACCCAATGCCACTTCCCTCGAACTCTTTGTCGTCATGAAGACGCTGAAACGGTTGGAACAGACGGTCTGCAAACGCCATATCGAATCCGGCACCATTGTCTGTAACAACAAAACCATTATCTGACCCTTTCACAGTGATTCGTGCTGTCGCCACATGGCTGGAATATTTCCAGGCATTGCCCAACAGGTTCTCCATGACCACCTGTAGAAAACGTGGATCAGCCTCAACGTACAACCCCTCTGAAATATCAACTATCACTTGACGATCCGGCTCTTTAGCCAGGAGTGCATCGGCTACCTTTAGAGAAATTGCTGAAAGATCGCATCGTTGGCGCACCAACTCACCACGGGTAGAGCGGGAGAGCTTCAGGAGATCATCAATAAGTTGCCCCATACGCTCGGCTCCTGAACGAACACGTTGCAGGTAATGCAACGGTTTATCCTTCAGGGTATCTCCGATATCCTTGACAAGGGCTGCGCTAAAACCATCAATTGCCCTTAATGGTCCTCGCAGGTCGTGGGACACTGAATAGGTGAACGCTTCCAACTCTTCATTGGTGGCATGCAACTCATCCAGTCGTTGTTTCAGGTTTTTGTTGAGCCGGAAAATCTCTTCTGCATTCCGTTCTCGCTCTCTCATGGCGCGGACATTGGAGAGAGCAAGTCCGATAACCGGAACAATCTGTAGTGTCTGGTTGAGATAGCGGTCACGGTGCTTTGGGAAAGCCACACCATTTACCTCAAGCACCCCCATTTTTATGTTTTGATGGTATACAGGCAGACAAAAACCATCATCATCAACAGACTGGTCATGTTCCACCCGCAAAAGACGTTCTCGTACTTCATCAGGGCTGGGATGGGGGCTGGGCTGGGCAAAAAGCTGTTCAATTTCGTCGTTGCCTACAGGAGCAAAAATAATTTCTCTGGGGGCGCATAACATGGAAAATAGTTCCAGCACGCCATCAATAATCTGATTTTCCTTCCACATGCTGGTCAAACGTCCCATTAAATTCAACATCATTGCCTGATCGGCAAATTGCTGATTTTTGCTGCGCAACCCAGCCTCTTGGCTACGTAAACGTTGAGTATTTAACAAATCTCGCAGAAATAGACGCAACATATCAACACCAACTGGTAGTGTTGCCGTCGGCAAACCAGCGTATTTGGCAAATTCTTGCAGTGCCTTCCCCACATCTGGGTCGACCTTGGTATCTAACAGAACAAAGCGACTAACCGACTCTTTAAAATAGTGTTTTGCCTGGTTGCCAACAAAACCCCACTCTGCGGTTTTAGCTTTCCATTGCTGCAACATCCCAGGAGTCAAAAGATGTACACCTTGGGCAAAATAGTCATCCACAAGGGCTTTGTTAAGCAAAAGTTCAAGGCAATTTTCTGTCTGGTGAAGGGTAATATTAGCTTTTGCCAAGGGTTTGTGTATGCGCTCCAGACAGGAGCCACCCAGAATTACGGTGCTGTCACACCCTGAATCCTCGACCAACTGTATGATCGCTTGGGAATCACGCGGTGGATGGTCACAATCCACTTTAAAAGGTAATACCACTACACGGTCAAGCCCTTCAGCTACAAGGGCACTTTTCACCTCTAAGAGCAAATGATCACATACTACAATACATAGCTCAGGTTTTTTCATTCTCTATCCAATCCAGTGGATATTGACCCCAGCGTTGTACCCCTTGCGAAATCGCTTCCAATGTCTCATGGCTGACCTGCCATGGTATCTCACCATGGTTGTCAGAGAGGAGAAAACCTCCACCCGGAGCAGCTTGACGAATCACTTCCTTCACCTTGGCTTCAGCTTGCTGGGGTGTCCAACGCCGCATCTTGACTGCGTTGAGGTTGCCCAGAATGGTTAATTTACCTCGACAAGCAGCTTTTACCGCAGTGAGATCCTCCAGAGTGCTGATCCCTGCTATAGCAGTCCCGGTATTTGCAACATCACCCAGGATAGAGAGACAGCGACCAGAAGCAAAGTGGGTGGCTGTGGGACCATTGATTCCTGCCAAAGCACGTTTGGCCACCTCCTGTCCGGTCTCCCTGTAGAGTTCTGGTGGAATAATCGTAGTCGAGGAGATTGGATCAAAGTAGCAGATAGCGGTTGCTCCTGCTTCCAGTTGAGCGTTAGCCCAGGCTACCGAGAAGGCCTCGTTGACTGCCATCAGCTTTTCAAACCGGGAACGGTCATTGTAAATCAACTCCAAATAAGCAGAAAAACCCATCTGCATCACTGGCAGGGAAAAGGGCGAAATAGCTACACCAACTATAGGAGCATCATCACCGATTCGGTCTTTGATGCGGGTCTGGGCCTCCAGCACCTTGGCAAGGCACGGTGTCTTACGTATATCAGGAGGAGAGAGACGGTCTATGTCACCAGGAGAGCGAATAATCGGTGCTCCGGCATTGGGTGGGCCATCTTCAAACCAAATAACATCCCCACCCCAAGCCTCGGTTTCGATAGCAGCGTAGAAAAAACCATAGATGCAGTCGTTGTTATATTTCTTTCGCAGACGAATCTGCCCCTCCGCCACATTGGCGGCAGTTGCAAAATAATCTTGAATAGATAGCCCCAACTCACGTGCGCCAGTGACAGTAAACAGCAAAAAGAGAGGTACTCGGTCCGGCTCTTTGTGGCCCAAAGTGGTGAGAACCCGTTGCAATGAGGTCATAGAAGTTGCATTCATGACATTCTCCTTACCACGGTTAAGGCTTCTGCGGTATTGATAGCCATTGCATCGGCCCCCATCTCTTGCCATAATTCGGGGTCGAATCGAAATGGTGCTCCACCTACTATAATACGGGTATCTTTCATCCCCTTTTCGTCCATAAGCTCCCGTAAAACCCTCACCCGCAGCGCAGAACGCAACATGAGGGTGGAAACCAAGAGTAACTGTATGCCATCTTCTTGGGTTCGCTTAACCAATGACTCTACATCCATACGTCCATAGTCCTGCAAATCATAACCACTAGCCTTCAATGCACTGTAGACCATCTGTTTACCTAGCATATGGTAGTCTTCCAACACACATATGGCCATACGCTTCTGGGGCCAAGGTTTCTCTTGTTCTCCCCACTCTAACCCCTCAACTATTCCAAAAAGATAACAATATCCTTGTTTTGTTGAATATGGACAAAGGTGATATTTATGATTTCTACTTTATCAGATTTTTCGCCCATTCCAACTGAAGAACTATCTCAAGCATTAATGAGTGTAGACCGTATTAAAGCACGGTCTATTGTTGGTGCTTATGCAGTTGATCACAGCCCTTTCGAGTTGGTTGAAAATCTTTTCTCTCCGGTTATGGAACTCATTGGAGAGGGGTGGGAGAGTG
>JADFYX010000219.1 GCA_015232795.1 Magnetococcales bacterium | reverse complement strand
GGGAAGTGATGTAGAGCAAAGAATTCAAAGTCTACGTAAAGCTTTAAAGTCTGGTTATATAACAAAAAAACAGTATCGTTTGGCTAAAAAATTGATTGTGGCTTCATACGAATAAAAATAAAAATTCAAGTGATGAAACCCGACCCGCAAAAGCTATTCAAGGTGCTCTATGGGGCTTATGGTCCCCAACATTGGTGGCCTGCTAAAAGTATGGAAGCCATGATGGTGGGGGTGATTTTGGTACAAAACACCGCATGGACCCAAGCAGCAAAGGTGGTGGATAGTTTAGATGCAAACAACTGTCTATCTTGGCAAGCCTTACGGGATATTGATGATGAAACTTTATGGCAGTGGCTTCGCCCTGCGGGATATTTTCGCGTAAAAAGCCGACGCATAAAAGCCCTTGCCCATTTTATGGCAAGCTATAGCGATAGTGTAACAGAGCTTTTTACCCTTGAAACCGCTGACTTACGCAACCAACTGTTGAAAGTCAATGGGGTGGGTAAAGAGAGTGCCGATAGCATTATATGTTACGGTGCTGGGCGGCATGTATTTGTTGTAGATACCTACACCCGCAGGCTTTTTACCAGGCTGGGATGGGTTGATGAAAAAATAGGCTATGACGAATTACAGCACTTAGTCCATAGCAATATAGTTAAGGCTAAAAAGCCTGGGGGTATAGAGATTTTTAACGAGTTTCATGCACTGATTGTCCGTCACGCAAAAGAACATTGCCACAAACGACCTAGTTGTAATAAATGCCCGGTTAAATTTTGTCTTAAGGTAGGCATATAAATGAACTCCCAAAAATTTGAACAGCCTTTAATTCAGATATTGCCAGAAGTGTTAGCCAACCAGATTGCTGCGGGTGAGGTAGTAGAGAGACCAGCTTCTGTGGTTAAAGAGTTGGTGGAAAATAGCCTTGATGCCGGTGCTACACAAATTGAAGTTAAAATAGAGCAGGGAGGTAAAAAGCTTATTAGGGTGGCTGATAACGGTTGTGGCATGACCGCATCCCAAGCGCGTCTTTCGTTGCAGAGACATGCGACTTCTAAAATTATTGATGTTGAAGATCTGTTTCGAATCAACACCATGGGTTTTCGTGGTGAGGCTCTCCCTTCAATCGCTTCAGTATCCCACCTAACCCTTGAAAGCCGGGTTGAAGGTGAAGTTGACGGGGTGCAGCTAGAGTTGCGTGGTGGTAAAAATTTAGAAGAAAACCGGATTGTAATGGCCCAAGGAAGCCGTATTACAGTTAGAAACCTGTTTTATAATACTCCTGCCCGTCTTAAATTTATGCGTACTGATAATACCGAGAGCAACCATGTATCGGAGTTTTTGCAGCGTCTGGCTTTAGCCAACCCCCAAGTAGGTTTTCGTTTTATCAACAACGGTAAAGAGAGTTTGCATATTCGTGCTGGGGTTGATGATTCAAGTATGGAGGAGAGGCTTGGGGCTATTTTAGGTGGGGATTTTGCCAGCAACTGTTTAACGTTGGATAGTGAACAGGAGCAGGTAAATGTTAGTGGCTGGTTGGGCCTGCCAACACTGCACCGGGGAAGTGGTGCCGCAATGTATCTTTTTGTAAATGGACGCTGGGTACGTGATAAGGTTATCAACCATGCAGTGCGTGAGGCCTATCGTGATCTTATGCCCAGAGACCGTTATCCGGTGGTGGCTCTTTTTATAGATCTACCCCCAGACCAAGTAGATGTTAATGTTCACCCTGCCAAGCAGGAGGTACGTTTTGTTCACCGTAATTTCATCCACTCTCTGGTTAAAAGATCCTTGCAAGAGGCATTATCCTCTATGGGGTGCCGTACTTACCATGCTCCGTTTAGAAGCGAAGCTGTTGCTGCTCAACAAGAGACAGATAACCCATTAGGCAGTCTATCAAGCAATATTTCAGCAGATCTACCCCCGGCAGTTTCCCAGCCTGTGCGCTGGGATGGTCCCCTATATCCAAAGTCTGGAGGTAACCACTCTATAAGAAGCAGTGGAAGTGGAAATTGGAGTTCAGGTGGGGGTGGGTTAGGGGTGAAAGAGGGGGGAGGAAGTAGCCAGTCATTGCCTCCAAAAACTACTCTGCCTGATTTGTCACCACAAAAACAAGAGACATTAGAATCCCAGCTATTTCAGGCTCACGGTCCCATGGGGCGAGCTTTAGCCCAAATTCACGGCACATATATTTTAGCACAAAACAGTGATGGTATTATTCTGGTAGATCAACATGCAGCCCATGAACGTATAGTGTATGAAGAGTTGAAAAAGAGTTTGGCAGGCTCTGGTTTGCAAACGCAAATTTTGCTTTTTCCTGAAGTTTTAGAGTTAGCCGTTGCCGAGGCGGACAGGGTTGAGCGACAGCTTGAAAATTTAGCAAAGTTAGGTCTCATAGTTGAGCCATTTGGACTCAACACCTTCACAGTGCGAGAGTTGCCAGCTTTATTGGGAACATCCAGCGTAAAAAATTTATTGTTGGACCTGGTGGCAGAATTAGATAAATATGGTGCAAGTGTGGCTCTAGATAACCAGTTGGATGATCTTTTAACCTCCATGGCTTGCCACGGCTCAGTGCGAGCCAACCGTTCCATGACCATCGAGGAGATGAACGCTCTTTTGGATCAGATAGAAAAAACCCACTATTCCGGTCAGTGTAGCCATGGTCGCCCAACATATGTAACCATAACCCTGCCAGAGCTGGAAAAAATGTTTGGTCGCAGGTAGTTGTTTGAACCTATGAGAAACAGCAATGGCCACTAAAAAAAAATCCAGAAAAACAAAGCAAAATCCCCCACAAATAACTGTTGATACTGCATATGCCCAAGCTCTCAACCATTTTAATGCAGGGCAATATCCAGAGGTAGATCGTCTCTGTACTGCCATCATTCAAGCTGTTCCCAACCATATTGATGCAATAAATCTAATTGGTGTTGTCGCTCAAAGGTTAAATTTGCATGAACAAGCAATAGAGCAGTTTAGCCGTGCCCTAGAGATTGATGACAGCAGAGCAATGTTACTGGTCAATATGGGAATATCTCTCAACCAGTTAGGGCGGAAAAAAGAGGCTGTTAAAGTTCTTGAGTCAGCCTTGAAAAAAGAGCCTGATAACAGACAAGCTGCTGAGTTGTTAAAAAATATCGACAATAACAGTGCTGCAAATGATGGGGAACGATCCAAAGCCCAAAAGGAGTTGGTAAAAGGGGTAGGGTTGCATCAGGTAGGATCTCTTGATAAAGCAATTGCATGTTACCATAGGGTACTTGAGTTGCAACCCAACAATCCCCAGGCTATTGGTAATATGGCAGCAGCTTTACAGGTGACAGGAGATTTAAAAAAAGCAGTTGCATACTATCGCAAAGCTCTAGACATTCAACCTGACAATGGGAATGTCTTGAGCAACCTTGGCTTGGCTTTAACAGAACTTGGTGATTTGGATGATGGGGTAAAAATATTAAAAAAAGCGGTTGCCGTTGTACCAGGTTTTGCCACTGCTTACTATAACCTTGGCAACGCTTTGCAAAAACAAAACAGGCTGCATGAAGCTATAGAAAATTTCAACCAAGCAATCCGAATTAACCCCGGTTTTATCGAAGCCTACAGTAATTTAGGTAATGCCTTAAAAGGGCAGGATAACTTGGAAGAAGCTATAGCAAGCTATAAAAAAGCTCTCACCATTAACCCTGATTATGTTGAAGCACTAAATAATCTTGGTATTGCTTTGAAAGATTCTGGCAATTTTCTTGATGCTATTGAATGTTGCCAAAAAGCCATAATAATTAATCCCGGCTATGCCTCTGCTCACAACAATCTTGGTTTAGGCTTGCAAGCAATGGGTAAATTAGCAGAAGCTATAACTTGCTATCAAAAGGCTCTGTCCCTTAGAGAGGATTATGTCGAGGCATTAAACAATTTAGGTTATGCACTTTGTGAACAAGGTCAATTTGCCGAAGCTATGCTCACACTAAAAAAGGCAATATCCCATGATCCCGGTTTTGCAATCGCCTATTATAACCTTGGAAATGCTCAAGTATATCTTGGTAAGTTGGATGATTCCATAAAAAGTTTTAAACAAGCTATTGCCATTAAGCCCGGTTATGCCCAAGCCTACAGTAATCTTGGTAAAGCCTTTTCAGACCAGTGTAAACTTGAAGAGGCGATAGTATGTTTTAAAAAGGCACTGTTGATACAACCAGATATGGTGCAAACTTATAGCAATCTGTTGTTATGTTCTCAGTACATACCCAATCAAACTTTAAACAACCTGTTTGTTCTCCATAAAGAGTGCGCAAATATTCCTCTTTTGAGTATTAAACAGCAGTGTTTTAGCCATAAAAATGATAACGACCCCGGTCGCCAACTTAAAATAGGTTTTGTTTCTGCTGATTTTGGTCATCACCCCATTGGTTATTTTTTAAGTGGTTTTTTTAACTTTCACAATAAGCAAGAGATAGAAATTATCTGTTATTCGGATCGTATTGCAGATGATATTACACTCCAGTTGCAAGGTTATGCAGATAAATGGTTTGAGACAAAAAATCTTTTAGATGACGAGCTGGCAGCTAAAATTTATGCCGATGATATTGATATTTTAGTTGATCTTGCGGGACATACAGCACACAACAGGCTAACAATGTTTGCTAAAAAACCTGCCCCGATACAGGTAAGTTGGGCTGGGT
>JADFYX010000218.1 GCA_015232795.1 Magnetococcales bacterium | reverse complement strand
TATGCAGGTATAAAAGGTTCGCAGTTAATATTTTTTTTCTGCGTTCTGAATGGAGAGCAGCTAATTTCTCATGAAGCCCCCTAAAAATACAGAACTACCACGTCATATCGCAATTGTCATGGATGGCAATCGTCGTTGGGCAAGAGCGCATTTTCTACCCAGTCTTGAGGGCCACCGCAGAGGTGTGAAAGCGGTACGGCGAACAATTGAAGCCTGTCTCGACATTAAAATTCCTATAGTTACCCTCTACACCTTCTCATCAGAAAATTGGAACAGATCAAAGGAAGAGGTCTCGGCTTTAATGGGTCTGCTGGCCCTGCATCTAAGACGGGAGATGAATGAACTGGTATCTGAAGGGGTGCGTTTTAAAGCTTTGGGCAGAATATCTCAACTACCTGATAATATTCAAACACTGGTTGCAGAACTAGAAGAACAGACCAAAAATAACGATAAACTTATGTTTAATATCGCCCTCAATTATGGTGGTCGCCAAGAGTTGGTAGATGCCTCACGGCAATTGGCCCAAAAAGTCTTGGATGGCAAATTTAAGCCGGAAGATATTGATGAGGATCTGTTTGCCCAACACTTAACAACAAGTGGAATGGATGATCCCGATCTTTGGATTCGCACCGGTGGCGACCAACGGGTAAGCAATTTTCTTCTTTGGCAGTTGGCCTACTCTGAAATGGTATTTCTGCCCATTTTCTGGCCAGAATTCAACGCAACCCACCTAAAAGAAGCTATTACTGAATTTGGCAAACGAGAACGAAGGTTTGGGGCATCAAAATAATGTTTGTAAGGATTTTGTCAGCTGTAGTTCTCGCCCCACCCCTTGTCTATCTCATACTATACGGATCTAACTTCTATTTTTTTCTCTTTATGTTGCCAGTAGCAGCAGGATTGCTCTACGAATGGCAAGGGTTGAAAGGGAGTGTTGATAAAGCAAAATTAACTTATCAAACAGCAATGGCATGGTCTGTAATGCTTGTAGTATATATGGATATGGAAGTGTACACATTACCCATAATAGCATTGGCTCTTTTTATTATGATCTCCTTTACTGTACTGAATTATCAACCGGAAAAACCTGTAATCGCAGCTTGGAGCATTGATTTTGCTGGCCTGATATACTGCTCCATCCCGTTGATGTTGCTTATTAAAATAAAATCCAACTTAGGTGGAGAGTTTTTGGTTTTTCTGCTTCTGATTATCTGGGCCACCGATTCTGGAGCCTATTTTTCTGGTAAGTTTTTCGGCAAAAAAAAATTGGCTCCAAAACTTAGCCCCGGCAAGACATGGGTAGGTTTTTATGGTGGCTGTCTTGGTGGAATATTAGTAAGTTTAGCTGGTAACGCCCTATTCTCCTTTGCTTTTCCCTATTGGCAAGCTATTCTTGTTGGCTTGCTTCTGTCACTATCTGGTCAGTTGGGAGATTTAGCAGAGTCCCTGCTAAAACGCGAATCGGGTGTAAAAGATTCTGGAAACCTGATCCCAGGTCATGGTGGTCTCTTGGATAGACTGGATAGTGTTCTGTTTGCTGCACCAGTATTTTATATGTTACTGGTTTTTATTGATGCATCCACATCAATAGGGAGAATCTCCTTTGCCGGTTAAGAACATAGCTCTTCTTGGTTCCACAGGCTCAATTGGTGTCAACACCTTGGATGTTGTGGCTGCAAACCCAGAACAATTTGCAGTTGTTGCAATTTCTGCTGGTCGTAATGTTGCCCTATTAATAGAACAGGCAAAACAATTTAAACCTGAGGCAGTTGCTATTTGGGACGAGAGCCAATTTTCAACCCTAAAAACTGCCTTGGCTGGTCAAAAAATTAAAGTTTTGTGTGGCGATGAGGGTGTTGAAGAGATTGCTGGCTGGCCGCCAGCTCAACAGACAGTCTCCGCTATTGTGGGAGCAGCAGGTCTTAAACCTACATTAGCAGCAATAAAAGCCGGAAAAGAGATAGCTCTTGCCAATAAGGAGTGTTTGGTAATGGCTGGAGAGCTATTTATGGATGAGGTTGCCAAAGCTGGTGTTACTCTATTACCTGTCGATTCCGAACACAGCGCGATTTTTCAAGCACTTTTTAACGGTCAAACCCAAACCATACAGCCAACTGTCACAGCAGAATATTTAAAAGAGATTAGCCATATAACCCTAACTGCCTCTGGTGGGCCTTTTGTGGGCTGGACTAAAGACCGTTTGCAACATGTTTCTCAAACTCAAGCCCTTGCCCATCCAAACTGGAGCATGGGGCGCAAGATATCCATAGACTCAGCCACAATGATGAACAAGGGTCTTGAGGTTATTGAAGCATATTATCTTTTTGGCATACCAGCAGAGCAGATAAAAGTAATTATCCACCCAGAGAGTATTGTCCATTCAATGGTTTCGTTTTATGATGGGTCGGTTGTAGCACAACTTGGCGCACCGGACATGCGTACCCCAATTGCGGTTGCTCTCTCCTGGCCCAAACGGATTGCAACAGCGGTTGCCACTCTAGACCTTGTTAAAATTGGAACGTTAAATTTTTTTCCTGCTCCAAAAGAGGCAGATTTCCCCTGTTTGCATCTGGCTTTCAAAGCGTTGGCAACAGGTAAAAGCGCACCAGCAACCCTAAACGCAGCAAATGAGATTGCAGTGGCAGCTTTTTTAGAGAATAAAATAGAATTTATGGATATTCCCCGTCTTATTGAGTGGACCATGGAAAACACACCTTTACTAAAACCTGCTTCTATTGCAGATATAATGGACATAGACCGTGATGCCAGAGCTATTGCAGCAGCTTGGGTTTTACAAAATACAAAAAAGGGTAATCTATCATGATGACCACCTTTTGGGCGCTTGTTGTCCTCGGTATATTAATATTTGTCCATGAGTTGGGCCATTTTTTGGTGGCACGGTTTTTTGGAGTTAGAGTTCTGGTCTTCTCCTTGGGCTTTGGTCCTCGAATTGGGGGATGGAGCGATAAGACAGGAACTGAGTATCAAGTATCTGTCATTCCCCTTGGTGGTTATGTAAAAATGCTTGGTGAGGCCAATGATGATGAGACTCCTATAGCCGAAGAGGATCTTAAATACTCTTTTGCTACACAAAATGTATGGCAGAGGTTTGCCATTGTTTTTGCTGGACCAGCCTTTAACTTTGTTTTTGCAGTCGTAGCTCTTACCCTGGCCTTTTTGGTAGGTGTGGGTGAAACACTACCTACCGTAGGTGCTATAACCCCCGATATGCCGGCAGCACAGGCAGGAATGAAGTCTGGAGACCGGATAACCTTTATTGGTGACAAACCCATTGAGAGCTGGGATAACTTAAGCCAGACCATCAAAGCTTCTGATGGCACCCCAATGATGTTTACTATTGAACGGGACGGCAAAGTTTTCCAGTTGACTATCTCTCCGCAAATCAAAGAGGTTCCTAACATATTTGGAGAAATGGTTAAATTTCCCTTAATTGGTATATCTCCTAGTGATGAAAGAAGAGTGGTACATTACTCCCCATTACAGTCCATAAAAATGGGAGCTGTACAGTCTTGGAGAATGATAGATCTGACTGTTACCAGTATCTGGAAGCTTATCACAAGGGTGGTCTCTCCTGATCAAATTGGTGGTCCGCTAATGATTGCCGAGATGGCAGGAAAAACAGCCGCCCAAGGAACAAGTAACCTGCTATTTTTCATGGCATTAATATCAGTAAACCTAGGCATCCTAAATTTACTTCCAATACCAATTTTAGATGGTGGACATCTCTTCTTTTTCTTGATAGAAGCCATTAAAGGAAGCCCTGTTTCGGAGACAATTCAAGGGATTGCCAGCAAGGTAGGAATGGCATTGCTGCTACTTCTCATGGTCTGGGCATTAAAAAATGATCTAATGCGAATATTCTCCTAGCACAAATATTCTATGTTACGTTTCTTGCCCTTTAACTATAACAAAGTTATCATGGGCAGGATAAGGTGGTTTTTTACATAAATATTTCGTCAAAGCTAGCTACAATTGTCAAAACAGGTTTATAGACGTGAAATTTTCTTATCCCATTTTTAGTCATGTTACAGCCCTCATAATAGCTGTAAGCATGATCATTTTTCCCGCTGCTGGTCATTCTGAAGAGATTATAGCTTCAATTCGTGTTGATGGCACGCAACGTATTGATACTGATACTGTTTTGAGTTATATCGAGCTAGCTACAGGTGATGAATTCAGTGCTTCTTCTATTAGATCCAGTGTAAAAGCTCTTTACGAAACTGGCTATTTTAAGGATATAGTATTTAATCGTGAAGAGAATGTGTTGGTAGTAGTGGTAAAAGAGAACCCAATAGTTAACAAAATCACCTTTGAAGGCAACAAAAACATAGATGATAAAGATTTGGAAGATATCGTCAAACTGCTTCCCAATACTATTTTCACCCGTTCCCGGACAAAACAGGATTTAGCTCTTCTCGAGCAAGCCTATCGGTTAAAAGGCATGTTTCTAGCCAAAATCGATATCGAGGTAAATGATGTTAAAAATAATCAGGTGGATCTGGTTTATAAAATCAAAGAGGGTGAAAAATCTACTGTTCGTGAAATCAGAATTGTTGGCAACGAAAATATACCTGACAAAAAACTGTTAGATGGTCTGATGATACAGACAACCGATTGGTTATCTTGGTACACTGGCGACAACACATACGAACAGGAAAAACTGTTTTTTGATCAATCACAGATAAAA
>JADFYX010000217.1 GCA_015232795.1 Magnetococcales bacterium | reverse complement strand
AAGACGGATCGAAGAGATGCCATTGGCTTGGCGAGACTGTTTCGGGTTGGAGATCAGACAGCGGTTTGGGTGCCTGATCATGAGCAAGAAGCTATGCGTGACCTGACCAGAGTGCGTGAAGATATGAAAGGAATGGAGACTCAAGCCAAGCATAGGCTGAACTCCTTTTTATTGCGCCACAGCCGAAGGTTTCCCGGCAAGAGCCGAAATACACCGGCTTATTTTAGCTGGTTGGAAGGGTTGAAATTTGAGAATCCAACCAGCCAGATTGTGTTTCAAGAGTACGTCAATGCGGTAAAAACAGCACAAGCCCGAGTGATAGGAATAGAGAAAGAGATGGAGGGGGCATTGTCACACTGGAACTTAGCACCGGTTGTTGAGGCGTTAAGGGCATTGCGAGGAGTTGATTTGGTAGCGGCCATGACGGTTATGGCCGAGTTGGGAGACATTACCCGCTTTACGTCACCGAGACAGTTAATGGCTTTTTTAGGGTTGGTTCCCAGTGAAGATTCCAGCGGTCTCAAACAAAGGAGAGGTGGAATCACCAAAACAGGCAATGGTCACGTTCGAAGGGTGCTGGTGGAATCGGCTTGGAGTTATCGTTATCCGGCAAGACTAACCAGGCATTTAAGGATAAAAGCTGAAAATGCCAGCCCCGAGGTTAAAGTAATCGCCTGGAAGGCCCAGAAAAGAATGTGTGGTCGGTATAGGCATCTTCTGGATATTGGAAAATGTCAACAACAGGTGGTTACAGCGATAGCCAGAGAATTAATCGGCTTCATATGGGCAATAGCCAAAGAGATGCAACCAAAGATTATTACGACATAAAAGCAAGAAAAGAAAAAGGCGTATATAGAAAAAAGCCTCTTTGACTCAGGATATTGAAGCCGGTCTGGAGAAACCCTCGTAATTACTACCCGGCATCCTGAAGAAGAGATGATCCAAGAATATAGAGTGAGGCAGCTCCGCGACGAAAAGAGGTCAGGTGGTTTTGTTTAACCCACGTATATCAGCATGACAAACCGTCGCTAAATGCTCTCAGTATCCTGAATCAAGGAGGTAAGGTTTTACCAAAAGATTGTGCAGGTAAGTGTCGTTTCACCAGTTTACCACAGGGCTTCCGGCGTATGTGGGGCCTCTCGCCCTGTGGAAAACTGGTGAAACGACACATTAAGAGTTGAAAGGTCAATACATATCAGCAGTTCCAATTAAAAACTTTACACTGTATAATGCAGTGCATGAGCTATAGTATCGATTTGAGAAGACGAGTCGTTGAATTCGTCAAGCAAGGTGGGTCAAAAGCAGAAGCCGCCCGAGTTTTCAATGTCAGCCGTCCAACCATATACGATTGGTTGCAGCGGCCAGACCTAACTCCTAAGTCGAGAGGTCCGTGTGACCGCAAGCTAATGAAAGATGAGCTTGCCGATCACGTTAAAAATTACCCAGATGCTTTTCTTCGAGAGCGAGCAACACATTTTGGAGTTCGTACCAGTACGATTTGGGCTGCATTGCAGAAACTGAATATGCGTAAAAAAAACGACACGCTACACTGAGAGAGACCACAATCAAAGAGTGGTCTTTCTGCAAAATCTCCGTACAGCCATCCAGAAGTATGGCAAAGAAAACATTGTCTATTTTGATGAGAGCGGATTTGAAGAAAATGTTGTCCGCCTACATGGTTGGGCAAAAAGAGGAAAAAGAATTTACGGAGACATCTCTGGGGGTAGGCGACAACGGACAAATTTGATTATGGCTCAGCGGTGCAAAGAGTGGCTTGCTCCAATGGTTTTTGAGTTTTCATGTAACGCCAATGTCGTCTATGAGTGGCTTGAAAAAATGCTACTGCCTGAACTCTCTGAACCAAGCGTAATTGTGATGGATAACGCCAGCTTTCATAAGAAAGATGTCATCCATGAACTGCTTGAGCAGCACGGGCATACGCTATTACCGTTGCCACCTTACAGCCCAGATTTCAATCCTATTGAGGAATCTTTTGCTGTGTTGAAAAAAAGGCGTTTGTCGACTCAGCCACCACAGAAGGTGGAGCAATTGCTATTGTAAGATTTTGGTTTGGAACTGCTATAACAGTGATCGGAGATAACCGTGATACCCAGGGTGAAGAAGGAGCTATCTTTCAACGTGGTGATGGAGAGTTCCCAGGCCCGGATATTGTTGCTCCACTACTGGCAGGCCTTCTGCCGAAACAATCAAGAGCGCAAGCCGAGATCGATGCTGGAGAAAGCCTCCAGGAAGTCTCTCTGACCTGTATTTTTACCCAAGGAATAATGCCCGGCCAGTTGGTAGAAGTCCACGATGCGATGATGGGGCGATCCTGGCGAGGTAAGGTGACATCAGTTGACCATGAAGTGAACGGTGTTGTTTTGACAACAGATTTGGAGTTGATTCGCCATGTCCCTGATTAGAGAACTACAACAGCTTGTTCAAACTGACAGCCCTATTTCTGGTCGGGTAATTTCAGTTTCTGGTATCAATGTGGTCGTGGCCACCGCTTCAGGCCAGATGGAGGTAGGGGCCAATGGTGATCTCTCAGTTGGTGATCTGGTTGTCGTAGAGGCTGGCTTGGCCAGAAAAAAACAACGGGGTGGTGATGATACAGTTTATTTTGTATAGGTGTGCTGCCATCCTAACGAGACAACCCTGAGAGCAGCAAAGAGAGCATGTGACGTCCCAGGGTTTGCGGATCTTCATGGTCGGCAGAATACCCAGGTAGAAATGGCCTAATAGATTTTGTAAGATCATGATAATTTGCCAAACCAACCAACGATATGGCCAACAGGTGAGGGTCCAGATCGGGAGCCAGCTCTTTTGCGAGAGTTGAAATGGCCTTAAACTGCTCACGAAACACTTGATCCACAAGCAACCGTAGCCGCTTTTCATCCCCATCAAGCAGTTCCCAATTAATAAGACGATGAAAATCTGGATACAGATGGATAGACTGACTGAAATGGTTTAAAAAATTACCCAAACGTTCCTCTGGACTTGTTCCAGCATCCAGTGCTTTGGAGAGTTCTTGCTTGTTTTTAAAAGCGTGGGCTATAGCGGCGAGATAGAGAGTCTCCTTGTCAGAAAAATGGTGGTATACGGCAGCGACAGACATTCCCACCCCTTTAGCCAGATTGCGCATAGAGATACCGTTATACCCGGAGACAGCAAAAAGCGGGATGACGATCTCCAGTATCTCCTCTTTGCTTTTTGGATGTAATGGACGTGCCATTACAAATTCCCGATGGCATGTTGTAATCGCAATGCTGATAAGGCCGCATCAAAAACTGCGTTATCATAATTGCCATGGGTTTTGGTTCGCAGAGTCTCTGCATCCAGAACCTCAGTATTATTGGCTAGCCCAGCATTAAATCTGTTCCTCGTGACCGAGAGATTCTCCTCAGCCTGCCCTTGGGCCTTGCGAGTAACATCTACCCGCTTTTGGCTCTCTTGCACTTCAAGCCAGATCTGTCGGACCTGTAATCTTATCTGAGATTCCAGTTCGGCATGATCTTCTATCAAAGCCTCCGCTTCATGTCTCAATGCTTTGCTACGGTGGTTGGCAATACCCCCGTCAAACAAACTCCAGGTTGCACTCAATTTTGCAGACCATGCACCCTCATTCGCCTGATAACGGTTTTCTGTGTAGTCATAGCCACCGACAAGTCCAACCTGAGGACCGTACTTGGCTTTTTCCGATTCCGCTTGGTGGCGTAAGGAGGCTATATATTGAGAAGGCAACAACATCTCTGGTCTCTGTTTTATCGCTAATTTTGTCAATGCATCCACATCCTCATCGGTAGGTTCTACTTGTAAAGCCTCAACAGATACCGATTGGGTCAAAGGGCGACCCAACAATCTGTTGTAGGCGGTATGGGCCATATCCAGACGATTATTATCTTGAAGCAATTGTTGTTGGGCATCTGCCAAAGAGACCTGAGCTGAAAGCAGGTCATTCCGGGCTGCCATACCTTGTGCTTGCCGGTTTTTCACATCCTGAGCATGAGCTGCCAGACTCTCTACATGGCTTTTTGCTACCGCCAGGACACGTTCGGCCCGTAAGATTGCCACATACGCCTCAGCTACTGCCAGTTTTAGATCTTGTTCGGATTTTTTTGTCTCCAGATGCCTCGCTTCCAATGTGGCTTGTGCCGCATTGATGTTCTCTGCAACCCGTCCAAATGAATAGAGGGGAACGGTCACAGTACCGTTATATGACAAACTGCCAGCCTCTCCCGTCTCTATTTCAGTTCCACTGGAAATGGACGCAGGAGCAGAATCCAATACTTTGTAGCTGCTTCCCACTGCAAAGCGGGGAAGTCGCGCTCCCTTGGCCGCATCTAATTTTTCTTCAGATCCTGAAGCCCGTAACTGCCCAGCCCGGACATTATGATCAACCTTTAATGCAACCTGCCATGCCTCTTCCAGAGTCTCAGAAAAACCCATGCTTGGCAGTGCCACAAAAGTACCAATTACAATGAACGATGCCAAAGAGGATCGATATCTACGTTTAGCCATGGGAAACCTCCTTCTTCCTGGAAGAAAAAAATTTCTCCTGGAAGGTTTTTAAATGATTCAATCCGTTTTCTACCAGGGAGTAAACGGCTGGTACCACAACCAAAGTCAGTAGTGTGGAACTAACCATGCCACCAATGATAGCCACAGCCAGCGGGGCATTGGTATCGGCACCAGCTCCCATCCCCATGGCAGCTGGCAA
>JADFYX010000216.1 GCA_015232795.1 Magnetococcales bacterium | reverse complement strand
TTGATGCTTCCCACCCCATGAATTTAGAGTGGAAAAATTTTGACCATAGTAGTGAAAAGTTAAAGACGATACTGTTATCTCCACTCAAAAAAAATGAAATCACCCTGTTTTTAGCAGAAATGCTTAGGCAGAACACCAACCAAGTTGAACCACTAACAGACCTCTGTTTTGAAAAAACCAATGGTAACCCATTTTTTCTCGGCCATTTTCTGCAATCATTAAACAAAAACAATCTTATTCAACTTATTGACAGTGAATGGCATTGGAATCTTGATGCTATAAATAAAAGCGAGTGTACAATAAATGTGATTGATCTTATGATGGGAAAGATCAATACAGTTCCAAAAGATTCTGCCGAAGTATTAATGTTGGCTGCCGCCCTTGGTGGTACATTTGATCTATCAACCTTGTCTCTAATTAATCATACAAGCAAAACAGAAACTGCCAAGGCTTTATGGCCTTCTCTTCAGTTGGGGTTGATTTTGCCTTTGGGCCAAGATTATAAGTTGGCTGAATTTTTTGAGGAAGGCATATTCTCATATAGATTTATCCATGACCGTGTACAGCAAGCTGCTTACAGTTTGATTCCTGACGAAAAACTAGAAGAGGTCCATCTTGTCATTGGCCGTATCCTACTAGCAAATATTCCCAAGAAATTTAGGGATGAAAAGATACTAGATATTGTCGGTCATCTTAACCAGAGTATTCGACTTATTCATGGCCGTGAACAAAAATTGGAGTTGGCAATACTAAACTACCAAGCAGGCCAGAAGGCAAAACTGGTTGCATCTTTCGATATGGCAGACACTTTTTTTGCTAGGGCATTATATCTTGTAGCAGATAATGAATGGCGCGATCATTACGGTTTTTTGCTAACTCTGCATATTGCTGGGGCAGAATTGGCCTATCTTGCGGGAGATTATCCCCGCATGGAAAAAATTCTAATAACTGTTCTCCAACAAGCAAAAATTTCATTGGACCGAGTACAAGCCTACGAAATACAGATGAACGCCTTTTATGCCCAATCTCGTCTTCACGAGTCAATTGGTATTGGCCTTACAACAATTAGGGATTTGGACCCTGAACTAGCACAAAATTTAGAAAGCAATAGAGTTATAGCCATTGAAGAATATTTATCTTCCAGTCTGGGAAAACGAAAAATCACAGAACTCATTGATCTACCAATCATGACTGATGAGAGACAACTGGCGATCATGAGAATTCTTGGTGAAATGACTTATTTGGCATACATGGTTGGTGATATTGATCTATTTTTAAGAGTTATAAAAAATATGGTCACTCTTTCTTTACGTTATGGTAACGCCCCCTCCTCCCCGGCGTGTTACACAGGGTGTGGCATCATTCTTTGTACATCGGCTATCGAAGGTAGTGTTGATGTTGCACAGGAGTATGGTCAACTAGCAATCAAGTTAGCTGAGAGACCGGAAAATAGACTTAATTTATCCAGCACATTACACCAAGTTGGCAGTCTTGTTTTTACATGGAAACAACATTTCGCTCAAACATTGCCAGTTCTTTACAGAGGCTTTGAAACTGGACAGGAAGTAGGGAAATATCATGCATCGATCATTGCCTCCTCTGCCTATATAAATCGTGCTTATTATTCTGGTCAAAATCTGGAGATACTGGAAAACAAGGCATCACACATTATGAGAGTGATCAAACGGATGAAACAAGATCAGTTGCTGATTTTTGCTTCTACAGCATTACAAGCAATATTAAACATGAGAGGAAAAAAAAATAATCCCAACCATTTGATTGTGGCAGACAATAACCAACAGCGAAACATTTTGATATATCTGAGTAGTGGACATGTTCATGCTTTCTTTATGATTCAAATACATAAATTGATTCTTAAATATCTTTTCCATAAACCGATACTGGCCTTGCAACATATCCTGTTGGCTAAACATTTTATACATTCGGCTTATGGCAACACAGCAATTACAATATTAAATTTCTATCACTCCCTCACTCGCTTACGTTTAGCCCAAGATGCAACTCCTCATGTTCAAATACGGCATCTGTTACAGGTAGAAGAGAACCAAAAACAACTGGCAAGGTGGGCCAAAGATAGCCCGGTTAATTATGCCCATAAATATCAACTTGTCGAAGCAGAAAAATTTCGTGTTCTAAAACAAACCAGCCAAGCTAGAGATCACTATGACGAAGCTATTCGTTTAGCCCAGAAGAATGAATATTTAAATGATGAAGCCTTAGCATGTGAATTGTCTGGTCAGTTTCATCAGGATGAGGGACGAGCCTCCTTGGCACGCTGTTATCTACGTGATGCCCATAATGCCTATGTTAGCTGGGGAGCTTTAGCCAAAGCGAAAGATTTGGAAAATCGTTTTCCAGAATATCTAAGCCGGGATAATGAAGACAAATATAAAATGCAAACCATTCAATCAACCAACATAGGACAGAAGACAACCTCAGCACTACTTGATCTTCCTAGTGTAATCCGGGCATCAGAGCTGCTTTTTGGGGAAAATAATTTAGAAACACTGTTGAAAAAATTGATCCGCCTAGCTCTGGAAAATGCTGGCGGGCAACGGGGATGTTTGGTTTTGCTGGAGGAGAAACAACTATTTTTAAAAGTAGAAGGTAGCATAAATCCAGACAAAGTTCAGTTGCTTAATCTATCTCTATCGGACACGCAAAAATATGGTGATTCATATCTACCCATGGCAATTCTTCATTATGTGCTACGCAGCAAAAAGAGTGTGATTTTAGATGATGCCAACAACCAAGAGCAATTTGCCAACTCCCTATATTTAAAAACAAACAAACCATTGTCAGTTTTGTGTGTGCCATTGGTTCTCCACAGTCAAGTTGTCGGTGTGCTTTATTTAGAGAACAACCTAACCACTGCTGTTTTCACAAAAAAGCGGGTAGATATGATGCAGTTACTTGGAACTCAAGCTGCTATCTCTATCAATAATGCAAAGTATCTTGCAGCTAGCAAACTTGCTGAAGCTTCGGCGGTTAAATCGAAAAAAAGAGTACGAGAACTATCAGCCCATATGGAGCAAACCAGAGAGGACGAGAAAAAAAGAATTGCTATTGATGTTCATGATGAACTTGGCAGTCTTTTAACTAAACTTAAAATGGATTTTTCCTGGTTGCAAAAACACCCTCCCAAACATGCCACAGAACTAAACCAACAATTAACAGAGATGACAGATGTTCTAAGTCAAGTTAGTGGTACTGTCCAGAGAATTTCTCGCTCCTTGCGGCCTAAAGTTTTGGATGAATTTGGTTTAACTGCTGCCTTGGATTGGCTGATGCGCGAGATGAGTCGCCATGGTAGAATAAAAACCCGTTGGGCAGAACCTCCACCTGAGATAAAACTCAATGATCTCTACAGAACAGCACTGTATCGAATTTGTCAGGAGGCTCTGACCAACGTGGCTAAACATGCAAATGCCAATGATGTAGTTGTACTTTTGAATGTAGATGAAGAAATTGTGGTACTAGAAATTTTGGATGATGGAGATGGGGTTGATCTGCAACAATTAAATAGTAAAAACTCATTTGGGGTTGGTAACATGCGTGAAAGAGTTATGCAGTTGGATGGTCAATTCGGCTTGGAGAGACGAAAAAAAGGTGGTACAAGGTTATGGGTAAATATCCCCCTCACTAACAAAGAGGTCTGAAAAAAATATGATTCGTGTATTTATCGCAGATGACCATGCCATTGTCCGTGATGGATTAACAAGGATTCTCTCTGAGGAATCTGGGATAATAGTGGCAGGAGAAGCTGGCACTGGACGAGAAGCGATACGCCAATTACGAAAAGGTGAATGGGATATTCTGCTCTTGGATGTTTCGATGCCGGACATCGGCGGACTTGAAGTATTGAAACGGGTTTTACTTGATTTTCCCAAAAAAAAGGTTCTCATTCTAACCCAACATGAGGAAGGCTTTCTTGCACTGCGTTTTCTCAAAGCTGGAGCTGCTGGTTATCTTACCAAACTGGAAGCGTCTGAAGAGCTGGTAAAAGCGATACACAAGGTAATTAGTGGTAAACGTTATGTCGCAGCAGGTGTGGCGGAAGAGTTGTTGGGAGAGATCAACACCCAGAGCGATGGTCCAGAACACAACTCTCTTTCTGATAGGGAATACAGTGTTTTGTGCAAAATTGCAAAAGGCACATCACTCTCTACCATTGCCCAGGAGTTAAATATCACCGTAAGTACGGTGAGCACCTATCGGCGAAGAATTCTAACTAAAATGAACTTAGACAGCAACTCTGATTTGACCCGTTATGCTCTTGAAAAAGGCATTTTGGAGTAATATCTTTGACATAAAATTACTACATATTTTTCCAATAATTATGACTTAAAGAGGCGTGTTCTGTTGACAGACACGCCTCTTTTTTTGTTGTAGTGTTTGTCCCCAAGCTTAAGCTGTTTAAGAGGCCAGTATCTTTAATTGTTGCGCCATAAAGAAAATGGAGATGGATAGCAATTTTTCAAGAGGTGGGTGTTGTACACAACACCCACTGGTCTTTTAAAATAAATCAACTTCTGGGGCATAATTTTCAATTCTCTTACAAAACATATAAAGGGGAAATATGGGCATTTCATCTTCACATGAGAATTGGATAAACCCGTTAGTTCAACAACTACTCATGGATCATTCCCAGGAAGATATTGAAAAAATATTAATTAAAACATTTGTCCAAGGCTCTGCTTTTGC
>JADFYX010000215.1 GCA_015232795.1 Magnetococcales bacterium | reverse complement strand
TGACTTCGATTTTTTCTGATTCACCTGATAAACCAATATGTTGCACCATTAATGCACGCCCAACTGCCGAATCTAGGATAATTGGTCTTAAAAAAGCCTATCCCGGTCATGCCTTTAAGGTGATGGCTGGTGTCTGGAGGTTTTTACGGCAATTTCTCTACATAAAATATATTATAGTGGTGGATGTAGAGAGCATGGATGACGTGCTAACAGCACGGCAGATTCGCCATAGATGCCACAGCCAGATCCTTCGATGAAACAGGAAGAAACTGGGGAAAAGCCCTAAGAATGAATGAAAAGATAATTGAAAAAGTGATAAATCGTTGGGATGAGTATGGCCTGCTGGGAGAGGGGCGGTCTATTTGGTAGTGGGGAGTAGGGGGCTATTCAATACATTTGTTTTTGCAATTCATTGCGAAAACAAAGTTTGGGCTTTTTAGAAATCGTACTTAACGAGAAGTAAATATGCTTGTTGTCCTTGATACCAATATTTGGTCATCAAACTGATAAATCCCTAGTGGTGTGGGGGGGGCAGAGTCACCCGCAATGACCCGTGCAAAATAGCAAAAGATCGTAATTAAGTGTCCGAAAAAACCCTTGCTGTATCAGATGCAAATAGAAGAATTTTTGAGGAATGTGTGATAAGATCAGACATTGTTGGAAGGTATCTGGGAAATGTCGGGTTAATAATTCGGGTGAGAGGTAGTAATGAATAGAGCAGAAAGAAGGCGTCAACAAAAGATTTCAAAAAAAGCTACATGCAATAAATCCCAACAACCACCTGATACTGATCAAAAACAACTCTCTGTTGATGAAGCATATACTCAAGCATTAGAAAATTTTAATGCAGCACAATATACAGAGGCTGACCAACTTTGTACCGCCATCATTCAAGTATTTCCCAAACATACATATGCAATTAATTTACGGGGGCTTATCGCGCAAAGGGATAACCTCCATGATTTAGCAGTTGAGCTATTTCAAAAAGCCATCAATATTGATAGTAGTATAGCATTATTTTATTACAATCTTGGAACATCTCTCTATCCATTAGGACGAATAGTTGATGTTGTCAAAGCCCAAAAAAAAGCATTATCAATCCAGCCAATTTATCCTGAAGCTTTAAGTAGTCTTGGTTGTGCACTTATAGATTTGGGTAGGTTAGATGAAGCTGTCTTATGTTTGCAGGAATCAATATCAATAAAACCTGATTTTGCATATGCTTATTCCAACCTTGGTAATGCTTTAAAAGGACTAGGGCAATTTGAAGAAGCAGTAACCAGTTTCCGAAAAGCCATATCCATTAAACCTGATTATGTAGAAGCTCACTATAATCTTGGTCTATCACTTTATGAGCAAGGGCAATTTGAAGAAGCAGTAACCAGTTACCAAAAAGCCATATCAATTAAACCTGATTATGCAGATGTATACTCCAGACTGATTTACTGCATAGACATTTTCTCCAATGTAAATACAAATCTTTTCCAAATAGTACGACAACGCTGGAACAGACAATTTGCTGAACATTCGAAGTATGATTGGCAACCCTTACTCAATAAACCAGACCCAAATAAAAAAATTCGTATTGGATATGTTGGGGCTTATTTTAAAAACCATTCTGCTGCAAATATGTTTGGACCCGTGATACTTAATCAAGATTTAAACAAATTTGAAATAATTTGTTATGTGGGAAATCAAGATGAAGATGGTATGACTAGAGAAATAAAGAAAAAATCTACAAAATGGTTACACACTTTACAACTGAGTGATGTGGCATTGGGGGAGCAGATACGCAGCGATGGTATAGATATTCTTGTTGATCTTGCAGGGCACATGTATGGCAGCCGTTTATTAGCTTATATTCGAAAACCTGCACCAATTCTAATTACAGCTTGGGGTTATCCTTTTGGAACAGGAATGGAAGCTATGGATTATATCTTTGCTGACCCTATAAGCATCCCTTTTTCAGACCGACACATGTATACAGAACAGATAGTTGACCTCTCTTGTATGGCACATTTCAATTCATATACTCATTTTCCAGATGTTAAAAATCCCCCTGTTTGTGATAATGGCTATATTACTTTTGGTGCATTCAACCGTCTCGAAAAATACAATACCAATGTCTACGAATTGTGGGCTGAGTTATTAAATCTAGTACCCGATGCCAAACTTTTATTAAAAGAGAAAAATTTTGTATTCCCTGAAATTACCAGAAAGATAGAAGCTGTTTTTCAAAATCATGGAATTTCTAAAAACCGTCTTATTTTTATGGGTAATACTCCTCACATTGAACATTTAGAAGCTCATAACCAGATAGATATCATGTTAGACCCTTTTCCTCAAAACGGAGGCATGACAACTTTAGAATCGTTAAGGATGGGGGTTCCTGTTTTGACTTGTGAAAATAAAATTCGCCTACGTACAAGTGCATCAATATTACACATACTAGAATTAGATGTGTGGAGAGCCAAAGATGAGAATGAGTATATAGAAAAAGCTGTACATTTTTCCAATGATATACAATACCTTAAAACTCTACGCCATCAGTTGCGAAATCGGTTTGACGAATCAAATTTAGGAAATTCACAACTCTACACTCAGGAAATAGAAAAAATTTATCGACAGCTATGGATAAAATGGTGTGATAGTATGCAGAAAACTTCTCCAACAGCAAGTGCATAGTCAACTTCTAAAAGCTTGGTAACGGCTCTCGGGTGGCTGGCCCTTTAAATTCTCTGCCGTTGGGCAATACTACTTTGCCCATGCCAGTTGGAACGCCATTTTCAAATGTACCGCTAAATTTAATACCATCAGCATATGTGTATGTGCCTTTGCCGTTGGGTTTGCCGTTCAGATACTCCCCTGAATAGCTGTTACCATTTTTCCAGGTAAATGTCCCTTGCCCGTGGGGTTTTCCCTCGTGCCACATGCCTTCATATTTTCTGCCATCTGGGTAGGTTAACGTTCCTTCTCCTTCGTGTTCTCCATCACTCCACTTACCTTTATATATTCTGCCATCCGGGTATGTTAAGGTTCCTTCTCCTTCGTACTCTCCGTAGAGCCACTCACCCACATATTGTCTTTTATCTGGGAAGGTTAATACCCCTTTACCACTGGGTTTGCCCTTAAGGAACTCTCCAATATACAGATCTCCATTTTTAAATTGCAAAGTTCCGTGACCGCTATATCTTCCCTTTTGCCACTCACCTACATACCTTCTTTTGTCGGGAAAGGTTAAAATTCCCTTACCGCTCTGTTTTCCATCCTTCCATTTACCAATATATCTGCTGCCATCTGTATATGTTAAAACTCCCTTGCCATTTTGTTTGCCGTCACGCCATTGACCAACATATTCGCTGCCATCCAAATATTTTAAAGTCCCTTTACCATGTCTTTTATTATCACGTACTTTTCCGATATAAGTACCATCTTCTGATTGGGTTATGGCTTGAAAGCCCATAAGCACGGTAGGGCCAGAGCAGCCTTGGGCCAGCAGCATTAAGAATATGAGCAATATAATTCGGGATGTATTCATATCCTCTACCTGTTTCTTTGTAGCAGTTTCTATATTTTTATAAAATACATTAACTTAGGGATATTCACAACTCTATTTTCCAGGATAATTATTTACTATTTTTAATAATGATATCTGCAAGCTAAGATGGTTAAAGTTGTTTTAGAAAATGTGTAAATGATGCGATGTTCTTGATCAATTCTGCGAGACCATAGGCCACTCATGGCGTATTTTAATTTTTCGGGCTTGCCAGTACCAGTTTGGGGTGTTGGTCTAATCTCATTTATTAAGGAGTTAATGCGTTTTAAAATTTTTTTATCAACTCTTTGCCAGTAGAGGTAGTCCTCCCAACCACTGTTGTGAAAATGTAGATCTAACATCTACTCAATTAGCTCTTTTGCTTCAATGTTAACACCATTTTTTATATCTTCATGAGCATTCATGATGCGTTGGGCATTTTTGGGAGAGCGTAATAAATATGCTGTCTCTTCCAAGGCCAAATAATCCGAACTGGATAAAATAACAATATCTTCACCAGTTTTTCTGGTTACCAAAAGTGGTTCATGGTTGTCACATACCTGATCAAACCAGCTTTTTAAAGCCCCTCTAAATGAGCTATATGTAGTCGCTTGATTCATATTTTATCCCCTTTTAAAGTATTGTACTTGTTATTGTACAACAGTAAAGAGGGCAGTCAATAAAATTCAGAATATATCAGCTTGGTTATTTGTGTTTTATATGGGGTTTGGGGGTCGATGTAGTATTTGGTAGAGGTTCCAGTATTATTATCGGGGTCGGGTTTGGGGGTATAATAATCGGTTTTGGGTCCAGTTTTACCTCTGCTAGAGCTTCAGGCTTTACCTCTGTTGGAACTTCAGGCTTTACCTCAGTAGGAGCTTCGGGTTTTGTTTCTGGGATAGTTGTCGGCTTGCTCTCTTTGACAGTTTTGGGTTTTGCCTTTGTCGCATTGTCGAATAGGGTTTCTAGTGGAGTTTTTACCCGTAACTTTTTAGGATTCCATCGATTTTGTTCTAGCAATATCCCATTTGCTATCTCCTGTCGGGAAAAGAGAATTTTTGGTACTAATTCCTCTCTAAAAAGACGGAGGGTAATTTTAATGGTGGTGTTGGTTCCCTCTAGCTTGTTCTCCATACGCCGAAAACTGGGTCGCCAAACCAGACCAGAGTCACTGCTGCCACTGCTATTTTGGTTTATCAGTTTTTTTATCAGGTTTCCAC
>JADFYX010000214.1 GCA_015232795.1 Magnetococcales bacterium | reverse complement strand
ACTGATGATGAAAATTGTCTTATTCAATATTTTAAGGACGATGCCACAGCCTTTAATGGTGTGAAAAAAGGAACTATTGCCGATAAAGGAGTATTAAATAATTTAATCTCTGCTCGTCTTATGGGTTTAATCGAGACTGTTGGTATTCCTGTCCATTTCATTAAACGTCTTAATGATCGTGAGCAGTTGGTGCGTCGTGTTGAGATTGTTCCTGTTGAGGTGGTAGTTCGTAACCGGGTGGCGGGTTCTATGGCTAAACGGTTGGGAATTGAAGAGGGAGTTGTTCTACCTCGTCCTGTGGTTGAGTTCTATCTTAAATCTGACGATTTGGATGATCCTCTTATTACCTTGGATCATATCGATGTTTTTAACTGGGCTAGCCATGACGAGATTGAACAGATAATCGAGATGGCCCACCGGATTAACGATATTCTTCTTAGTTATTATGCCAATATTGGTATTAATATCATTGATTATAAGCTGGAATTCGGGCGTTTGAGTAGTGATAAGGATACCCTTGTGCTTGCCGATGAAATATCACCTGATAGCTGTCGTTTGTGGGATATGAAAACTGGTAAAAAGCTTGATAAAGACCGTTTTCGCCGGGATCTTGGTGGTGTAGAAGAGGCATACCAGGAGATTGTTTCGCGGATGGGTATTGCTGAGTAGCGTTTAGATACCTTGGGGGCTTTGCCCCCAAACCCCCACCGGGGGAGATAATCTCCCACGGACCCTGTAATAGTTTTTTTATATTTAATGGGATGGGTCTGGGAAGGGGCTAGCCCCTTCCCAGTGGGGGTTGGGGCGAAGCCCCAAGATTTTCCATACTATCCACCCTGTTTAATGGGCATTTCATGAGCAAGCGTAATTTCCAAGTATTATCTGGGGGGGCTGCGCTCTCTGGGTTCCAAATGGACAAACTAACTGAGACTTTAAGAGGGGTGACCCCATCTCTCTCTCTTGTTTCAGCACGATTTATTCATTTTATCGACCTGGACGGCTCACTCTCTGAAGAAGAGCTATCTGTTTTATCTGCCCTGCTGACTTACGGGGCAGAAAACAGCAATCAGCCAGATTCCACCATAAAGCCAGTTGTAGTTGTTCCCCGTTTTGGATCGATATCTCCATGGTCTACCAAAGCTACTGAAATCGCCAAACGCTGTGGTTTAGAGCAAATTCACCGTTTAGAGCGTGGTATTGCCTATGAGTTTTCCTCACATGATATATCCCCAGAAGATCTTGCAACCATAACACCACAAATTCACGACCGTATGACCCAAGAGGTGGTGGTAGGTTTTGAGGCTGCACAAAAGATGTTTTCCGATCATGAAGCCCGTAGCCTGACAACGGTTGCTGTGTTGAGTGATGGAGTGGCAGCATTAGAGGCAGCTAATAGTCGTTTGGGGTTGGCTTTGGCACCTGATGAGATGGAATATCTCATCACCTACTTTAAAAGCCGCGGTAGTGATCCCACCGATGTTGAGTTGATGATGTTTGCCCAGGCTAACTCTGAGCACTGCCGTCATAAAATATTTAATGCAGCTTGGCAGATAGATGGTGTGGAACGTAGTGAAACCCTGTTTGGCATGATTCGCAACACTGAGAAACACTCTCCAGAGGGAACTCTCATAGCCTATTCCGATAACTCAGCAGTAATGGCTGGAGGTGAAGGTAAGCGGTTTTATCCCGATGCTAAAACTGGTGAATATACCTATCACAAGGAAAATACAGCTATTTTAATGAAGGTTGAGACCCATAACCATCCAACGGCTATCTCCCCTTATCCTGGTGCTGCCACAGGATCTGGTGGTGAAATTCGTGATGAAGGGGCCACCGGGCGTGGTTCCAACCCCAAAGCTGGTCTTACTGGTTTTTCAGTCTCCAACCTGCAACTACCCGATGCTGTACAACCATGGGAGGTGGATTATGGTCGCCCAGACCGTATTGTATCTCCTTTGGAGATTATGATTGAAGGGCCATTGGGTGGAGCAGCGTTTAATAATGAGTTTGGCAGGCCAAATCTTGGTGGATATTTTCGTACCTTTGAAGAGAAAGTTGATGGCGAAGTACGGGGTTATCATAAACCCATAATGATTGTTGGCGGTCTGGGCCATATAAACGCCAACTATGTGGATAAACTGCCAATACCTGTGGGCAGCTTGATTATTCAAATTGGTGGTCCGGCAATGTTGATTGGTCTGGGAGGTGGGGCTGCATCATCACAAACCAGTGGTACATCCAAGGCAGACCTTGATTTTGCCTCGGTACAACGAGAAAACCCCGAGATGGAACGCCGTTGCCAAGAGGTGATCAACCGTTGCTGGCAGTTAGGGGAGAAAAACCCCATTTTATCCATCCACGATGTGGGTGCTGGCGGTCTTTCCAACGCAGTTCCAGAGGTAATTCATGGTGGAGGTGTAGGAGGGCGGTTTGAGCTTGCCAACATACCAAACGATGATCCTGGTATGTCACCCATGGAGATATGGTGTAACGAAGCCCAAGAACGCTATGTATTAGCCATTGCCCCCCAAGACCGTGATCTATTTGCCGATATGTGTAGCCGGGAGAGATGCCCGTGGGCTGTTTTGGGTTATGCAACCAAAGAAAAACAGCTGGTTTTAACCCATGAGGCCACCAACACCACACCAATTGATATGGATATGGATATCCTGCTGGGTAAACCACCCCGTATGGATAGAGATGTAACCCGAAAAGTTAGCAAGCTACCAGAGCTAGCATTAGATAATATTGATATAAATGAGGCAGCTAAAAGAGTTTTAGCCCTGCCAACGGTGGCCGATAAAGGTTTTCTTATCACCATTGGCGATAGAAGTGTGACAGGCCAGGTATGTCGGGATCAAATGGTGGGTCCATGGCAGGTTCCTGTTGCCGATGTTGCTGTTACTGCCCGTGATTATAACGGCTATACTGGTGAAGCAATGGCAATGGGAGAGCGCGCCCCGGTGGCTTTAATTAGCGGTCCTGCCTCTGGAAGATTGGCAGTTGGTGAAGCAGTAACCAACATGGCTGCTGCCAGGATTGGAAAAATTGGCGATTTAAAACTCTCCGCCAACTGGATGGCCCCAGCAGGACACCCAGGAGAGGATGCAAACCTGTTTGATACTGTAGAAGCTGTGGGTATGGAGCTTTGTCCTGCCTTGGGTATTGGTATTCCGGTGGGTAAAGATTCCCTCTCTTTAAAAACCGTGTGGTCTGACAATAAAGAGGATAAAGCTGTAACCGCCCCCATCTCCCTGGTGATTTCTGCTTTTGCTCCGGTTGTAGATATACGCAAAACCCTAACTCCACAGTTGCAAAAAGTTGGCAGTGACGATACTGAACTGATTTTAATTGATTTAGCCAACGGTAAAAACCGCCTTGGGGGATCATGCTTGGGGCAGGTTTATAAACAGTTGGGCCATGAATCGGCAGATCTTGACAACCCTGCTTTGTTGGTTAAATTTTTTGCTGCTATTCAAGCTTTAAATGAGCAAAATAAAATTTTAGCCTATCACGATAAGAGCGATGGTGGCCTGTTTGCGACCATATGTGAAATGGCCTTTGTCAGCCATTGTGGTATTGAGATCAACATTGATGGTTTGGGTGATTCACCCCTTAATATACTCTTTAACGAAGAGTTGGGAGGGGTGATACAGATTTTAAAAGCAGACCGGGAGATGGTGCTTGGGCATTTGGCAGGGGTGGGTGCAGTTACTGTAATTGGTGGGCTGCATAGTGATGACCAGATTGTTTTTAATAAAAATGGCAAAAAAATTCTAGGGGATAGCCGGGTAAATTACCATCGTATCTGGAGTGAGGTTAGCTGGCATGTGCGCTCCTTACGAGATAATCCCCAAACAGCACGACAAGAGTATGACAGCATTCTTGCTGCTAATAATCCTGGTCTCAATGCAAGTTTAACCTTTGATCCCAAACAGCCACCTAAAATTACCAGCAGCAAGCGACCACCTATTGCTATTTTACGGGAGCAGGGGGTCAATGGTCATGTGGAGATGGCAGCAGCGTTTGCACGGGCTGGTTTTGCTGCTGTTGATGTAACAATGTCCGACCTGTTTACCGGTCGGGTATCCCTTTCTGACTTTAGAGGTTTGGCAGCTTGTGGAGGTTTTTCTTACGGTGATGTCTTGGGAGCCGGAGAGGGATGGGCAAAGTCTATTCTTTTCAATGATAAATTACGCACCCAATTCAGCCAGTTTTTTAAACGAGAAGATACCTTTGCTCTGGGGGTATGCAACGGTTGCCAAATGTTGAGCAACTTACGAGAGTTAATTCCTGGAGCCTCAAGCTGGCCCTATTTTAAGAGTAATAGCAGTGCCAGATTTGAAGCCCGTGTTGTAATGGTGGAGATACCAGAGTCACCTTCCATATTATTTAAAGGGATGGCTGGCTCTAGATTGCCTGTTCCTGCTGCCCATGGCGAGGGTAGGGCGGTGTGTAAATCTTCTACAGAATTGGAGTTTATTCGTAAGGAGGGGTTGGCTTCTATGCGTTTTGTCGATAACCTAGGGGTCGCAACAACGGATTATCCTGCAAATCCCAACGGTTCTATTGGTGGATTAACTGGGGTTACTACACCTGATGGCAGGGTGACGATAATGATGCCCCACCCAGAGAGAGCCTTTAGAACTGTTACCAACAGTTGGTATCCTGGACAATGGGGTGAGCAGTGGGGAGAGGATGGGCCATGGTTACGGCTTTTTCAAAATGCCAGGCTGTGGATTGAAAATAATTCGTAATTTATTAATATATAGATAATTCAATTA
>JADFYX010000213.1 GCA_015232795.1 Magnetococcales bacterium | reverse complement strand
TCTATTGGTAAAGATGATGTGATAAAGGGTGCAAATTATCGCTTAGAGATTGATAAATTGCAAAAGCCATCACAGACCGGGCCTGCAAAACTACTCGAAGGACGGGTACTGCCTGGGATGGATGGTACTCTGATTGTTTTTGCCCATACTGGTAACGGTTTTGTCGAGAGCAATGTAGATAAAGAGAGCAATCTAGTTGGTTTGCATTGGCGTTCTGCGAGTTTGGGTTCTAGTTGGCGAGATGTGGCTCCCGGTGGATTGGTGGAAAAAATTCTCGCTTATGAATTTCCTCGTGGTCAGGTAGAACTTGAGATTATTCTCAATGAGAAGACAAAAAATGTTCGTTTTCATCGTGGCTCCAAACTCGGTCTGTTTATAGTTGAATTGCTGCATAAAAATGCTATGGGTCGCGGTGATGATGTCAACCGGATCATGTCTAAACGACGTAACGAAATGGCGGACGGAACCCCAAAACCACTCAATAGACTAAGACCACTTTTTGATAGCTCAGGGGTTTCTGTAGAAATTGCCGGCAAGGTTGTAGACGAAAATTATTTTATGGATCTTGCCAAAGAAGCTGAGTTTAGTCGTAATTTTGCCAAGGCTAGAGGTATCTTGGACAATCTGCTAGAGATATTTCCCAATACTGAAAACCGGGAGATAATCGACTTTTATAAGGTTTCCCTAGCTAGTAGAATGGATTGGAAACCCGGTTGGTTGCTAACCGAGCTGGAAACTGCATTAGCTCGTCACCCCAATGCTTCTGACTATCCTGAACATCGCTTGCAACAGCTAAAGCTATACAATGATGCCAAGCTTTATGGTAGTGCGTCCAATATTATGTGGGACCCAAATCTACCAAAAGGAATTCCTGATGTCTGGCTGGAGAGAGGGCGTACAGCAATTGGTCTGGCTCGCTCTAAGATAGAGCCAAGGGCCAACGAAAAAGCTGCAACCGAATATTTGCAAAAAATTATTGATTCAACCAGAAATAGAGGTGCCTACAGTGCTGAGGCGCAATATCTTTTGGCAGAGTTGAGTGATAATGATGGTGATATGGATCGCACTTTGGGTATTTTGGATGGGATGACCAATGAGCAGTTGGCAATCTTGAATCAAAGCCCTGAGAAAATTATGGGTATGGCGGATCTCTATTATAAATATACCCGTTATGGCAGTGCAATTAGTAAATATGCACAACTTATGGAGAACTATCCTTCCCAAGATCAGATGTTGCCCTGGGCTTTGTTGCGGGCTGCGGAGTCTAATCATCAGCTATATAAACAGGCCAAAGCTGTTGGTGACGAAAAAGAGGCTCTTGCCAGATTTAAAGAGACAAGAGCATTATTTGAGCGGCTTAGTAAAATCCATGTGGCTTCTGACGCTGCGGTGTGGGGGCAGATTTTTGAGCTATCTTTGACCGGAGAGCTTGATGTTGATGCCAAGATTAAAAAGCTCAAAGAGTTGATTACAAATATTGCCATGCCGGATGCGTTGGCAGAAGCCCAGCTCTCCAGTGCGGATCTTCTTGGGCAGTCAGACAGGCATTATGAGGCGTTAACTACCTTGAATGATCTGTTGACCTTAACTTCACGTTCAGCCGTGGTCCGACGTGCAAACCGCCTCAGAAAAAAATATCTTACCGAAGGTATGGCCATGGCATTGGAGGAGGCGCGACCAGAATTTGCCGCTCTTTTGGGAGAGGTTTATGGTGAAAACTGGCGCAATAGTCCAAATTATGTCGATGCTCGCATACATTTAGCCGAGTCTTTAATGAGAATGGGAGATAGCGAAGCGGCTTTGCCAATTCTTGATGGACTAAAAGATAAACCGGCACCGCAATTGGCTGCATTGGGAAAGGCTCTTGCTGCCCAATCTTATAATGGACTGCCAAAAGTATCTGAAATAGGCAGTACAATGCCAAAATCCGTGGCTAGGGTACGGGTTGATGAGGCTGGGCGGTTGGTTGATCGTGAAGCGTGGGATGAAGTTATAATTTTATTGGAGAGGCTCCCTCCTGAAATACTTAGCCTGCCTGAACGGGAAAAAAGATTACGGTTTTTGGCAAAAGCAGAAGCAGGACGAGGACGTTTTCCTCAAACTGTAAGGTATTTGGAAGATCTTTTTTTCCAAAAACCTATCGGAGATGGTAAGGTGTACTATTGGTATGGGACAATTTTACAAAAATGGAAGGGTGACAATAAAGCTCTCAGCACATACCAAAGAGTAGCTAAAGAGGCAACTGATAAAGAGATACAGGCTTTGGCTTTGGTGCGTATAGGTGATATATTCCAACGTGCAGGAGATTTTCCCGGTGCTAAAGAGAAGTATCTTCAAGTCGCAGAATTGGCCCCTGATTCACCTTGGGCAAAAGTTTCTATTGAAAATGCTGCCCAGTTGCAGATGGCCATGGATACAGGAAAATAGGTGCTATGTCACAACGCAATGAAGTAGTCATAATTGGGGATTCTACACCTCACTTGAATGCACTAGGCTCACAAATCAAACTGTTGGGTGGTGTTTCAGTACTATTTGATAGGGTGGAAGATGCCAAAAAGCATATCGGCTTTCCTCAGGTTGGAATGGTTATTGTTGATCTTGAAGGGGTTGGTGATGGTGTAGATCTGATTCGTGAATTGAGCTTTTTGTTTCGTGGAATGCCAATTTTAGCCGCAGCGGTAAAGGGTAATCTAGCTGAAGCGCGAGAGGCTATAGGTCTCGGTGCTGCGGATTATCTCCATCTCCCAGTTGATGATACCAAGCTTAAATCGGTAATCCAAAATTATTGCAATCAATTTTTTGATCCAGAGCTAGGTCGTGGCCGCAAGATTATTACCAAAGACGAAGGAATGGTGCGTCTGTTGGGGCAGATACGCAGGGTTGCTCGTTCTCAGGCTTCTGTTCTTATTCAGGGAGAGAGTGGTACTGGTAAGGAGTTGATTGCCCGTTTTGTCCATCAGGCATCAGACCGTACTAAAGGTCCATTTGTGGCTATTAACTGTGCGGCTCTTCCCGAAAATCTATTGGAGTCAGAGCTTTTTGGTCATGCCAAAGGTGCTTTTACCGGAGCCACTACAGACCGTAAAGGTAAATTTTTGCAGGCAAATGGCGGGACTATATTTTTAGATGAAATCTCTGAGATGTCACTCAATCTCCAGGCAAAAATGTTGCGGGTTTTACAAGAGAGAGAGGTTGACCCCGTTGGTGGTAAGGCAGCAATATCACTTGATGTACGTGTGGTTGCTTCAACCAACCGGGATCTTAAATCATACGCTTTAGAGGGAAAGTTTCGCGAGGATCTTTACTATCGCTTGAATGTTTTCCCTGTCCAATTACCGCCTTTACGAGATAGAAGCGGTGATGTTCGACTTCTTGCGGAAAGCTTTAGGAAGCGATTTATTGCTGAGTTAGCTAGAAATAATATTCCCTTCTCTAAGCGGTCACTTGCAGTTTTGTCAAATTACAAATGGCCAGGAAATGTTCGCGAGTTGGAAAATGTCATTCAGCGGGCTTTGTTGATGGCAGAAGGCAGTGAGATTAATCCAGAGGATTTGATGATTGATCTGCCAGCAAACTTTGATAGTGATGCTGACCTTGGGGAACAGGAAGGCGGTGGAGACTATGGCGATTTTATGTCAGAGGATGAAGAGGATATTCGTCTGCCAGTAGGGACCACAGTACGGCGTATGGAAGAGATTTTAATTCATCGCACTTTGAATGAGGTTAATGGCAATCGTACTAGAGCTGCTGAACTGTTGGGTATTTCAATCCGCACACTCAGAAATAAACTAAATGAATATGCTACCCGGTAAGGCTCGGGTGGTAGACTTGAAAAACTCCTGGGTGTTGGCAATTATACTGTTCTTTATGCTCTCTGGCTGTTCACAACCAGACAATTCCCATCTTGACCCAAAAATATTTGCCAATGATACCCATTGGCAATCTATACAGCTTTATTTTGCTCCTGAGAGTTATTGGCAAGATAAGAAAAATGAGTATTCTGCTCAGGTTGATGTCACCCGTAAACATTTTTTTGTTGAGAGTCAGCGTTATCGTGATTTGTTAACTGTACGGCGTGAAGAGGTTGGCAAGGCAATTAGTGAAGCAAAACAGCGTAAAGAAGATCCCAAAACTGCTCGCCAAAAAATAATTAAACTGTACCGGGAAAAACTAGATCCCCAACGTGCTATAACTCGTGAAATCGGCAAAAAGCTGCGTAAAGATTTGGCTATTCTTGATCAGATCCGTCACGAGTTGTTTAAAGCGCAATTGTAGGGGGTTGGTGTCACCATCATTGGTCTGCAACTGAAATAAAGATATATTGATAGTCTTTTATATCTGCTAGTCTTATTAATCTTATCTTAAACCAATATCTTTCGCCATACACGCACCGCCACCGCCGAATCTAGGATGATGAAGTGGGTGGCTTATCGTTGTCTGGCACAGCAAAGCAAACCTGATTGCGACCGTTTTCTTTGGCCTCATACAGTGCTATGTCGGCTTTTTTCAACATGTCTGTGGGGGATGTGCCAGCATCAGGGTAAACGGCCACACCGATGCTTATGGTGATTTTTAGGCCGTCAACCTCCATAGCCTCAATTTTTTGCCGAAACCTCTCTGCTGCCAGTCCACAACCTGGATTTCCTGTGCTGGGCAGTATGGCGCAAAACTCTTCGCCTCCATAGCGGAAACACAAATCAACATCCCGAAAATGTTCACCCATAACTTTGCCAATGGCTTGCAGCACCCGGTCCCCTTGATCATGGCCATGATCATCATTAAACCGTTTAAAATGATCCACATCAAAAAA
>JADFYX010000212.1 GCA_015232795.1 Magnetococcales bacterium | reverse complement strand
TTCCCAGGAACTGAATATCGAATGATTTTTAAACAGGTGTCATCGCAAAATCTGTGAGGTCAGGAGTTCTGAATTTAGGTAAAAACTGCACCGCAGAATGTTGAATAAGAACACCTGTCGATATATACTGGTCGGATTAAGCATAACTGAATTTAAAATTTAAGGGGAATAAAAGGTATGTTCAACCGCTGTAAATCTATCTATGTACCGTTGATCGCACTGTTGGTATTTAGTGTCGGATTAATGATCTCTCAAAATTCTTACGCTGCTACAGGTAAACCACAACTACACCATGTGCCATCTTCTAATTGCGGAAGCTGCCACAACAAGATTTTCAAGCAGTGGTCCGGCTCCATGCACGCAAACAGCACAGCCTTGAAAGATCCCATTCACGGCTCTTTTTATAAAATGCTGATGGGCTCGCCAACCCAAGAGGATCTCAAAACAAAACAGGGTAAATTTCCCTTATGCCTACAGTGTCATGCACCCAATGCTGCTCGGGATAAAAAAACCAAACTAGACGCTATGCCTGCCTATTCCGAGGGTATCAACTGCGTTGCTTGCCACACGATGAAAAAAGCCAAAGGTCCTATAGCCAACTCTCAACTTGGGGCCAAAGCCTATGAATATTCTGATAGTGCTTTACAGGGTCCAAACGGCTCTTTTTCTGGTAACAAACCGGTTCAAGCTCCAGGGGGAAGCGGTTCTGTGGTCAACCCATTTCCCCATGAGGCCCGTTCCGATCTTTTTCGCTCTTCAGACCTCTGCCTAGGATGTCACGAAACCCGTAATAACGGCAATGGTGTTCCGGTTTGTGCCACCGGACCAGAGATGGTTAAAAGTGGCAACACTGTCACCTGTCAATCTTGTCATATGCCTGTTGTCAATGGAGTTGTCGACCATAGCATGGCAGGTGGACACCACCCAGCCATGGTCAGGCGCGGTGTAATTTTTGCCGTCCAAGCACAAAACAATCCAAACGGTGCTCAAGCCACGGTAAACATTAAAAACACCTTGGGTCACAACCTGCCAACTGGTGCTCCATTCCGCAACATGTTTATCAAGGTCACAGCCCTGGATGCTCAAGGTCTGCCTGTCTGGAGCAACTATAAAAAAAGCCCCTTCAAAGAGGATAAAAAATCAGTAATGATGCTTCTTTTAGTTGGTAAAGACGGCAAACCTACATCACCAGCAAAAGCTAGCGGAATTGGCAAAGATACCCGTTTAAAGCCAGGTGAAAGCCGTGATATCGTCTATGATATTCCCGTAAAAGGGGCTGTTAAAATACGGGCCGAACTTTACTACGACCTGCTGCTGCCACCTTTCAAAAAGAAGTTTGCCAAAACCATTCCGGCTGCTTTGCGAAAATCGTCTTTGATATCCATAGCTGAAGCAACGCTATAAGCTTTTCAGGAATGATAACTGAGAGGTTAAAGCTGCATATCCCTCTGTTAATATTCTGCATTCTCCTATTTCTCCCCCTGAAGGTTCACAGTGGGGAGAAACAGGAGAATCAGCAACTGACCCTTACCGGGCCAGTGACTAAGTTGGTATGTACCAACTGTCATGGTTGGCGTGCTCCAATTACCGAACCCCGCCTTCTCAATGCCCCCCATGAAAATATCCGTCTGACCCATGGAAAAGGGCTGTTTTGGTGCTATACCTGCCACAATCAGGAGAACATTGGAACCTTGCATGGCAACAATAAAACCCCTGTAGAGTTTGCCACCCCACAACTCATCTGTAGAACCTGCCATTTTAGTCAGGTTCGGGATTGGCAGGGTGGTGCCCACGGGAAACGCAGCGGAAGCTGGCAGGGTCAGCCAACAGCCTGGAGATGTACTGCCTGTCACAATCCCCATCAACCAAAAACAGCCCCTTTTACCGCCTCGCCGCCACCAAAAAGGCCCAATGGAGCTGTTCCCATAAAGCATAATCACCCACCTTTAAACCAACAGGAGAGTGACCGTGGCTAATTCTCGTTCAACTCGCCGGGGCTTTTTAAAAGGTACGGTTGCCATTGCCACCTTGACCACTGCAACTCTAGCCTCTTCGTCACAATCTGATGAACCAACCGCTTTTGCCGATAGTATCGCAAGCTTTCTTCAGGATCACTATCAACGGATGAGCAAAGATGAGATTGGGGAGTTGCTGGCACGCAGCGAACGTCGGGCAAAGAGAGAGCATGGTGTGGATATAAAATGCCACAACACTTCTGCCATTACAGGTGTCACCTTTGGTTATGCCTTAAACCTATCCAAATGCAAGGGCACCCGTCGCTGTGTAGAGGCCTGTGTTACCGAGAACAACTGCTCTCGAAATAGCAATATGGAAAATATCCGGGTCTTATCTCTGCCTGAAGGCACAAGAGACCTTAACCAATCGGATCACTATTATGGTGTAGAACAAAAGGTTCCAGAAGCGGGTAGATGGTATCTACCAGTTCAATGCCATCAGTGTGATGAACCAGCCTGTGTTCAAGCCTGCCCGGTAGAAGCGACCTGGAAAGAGGCCGACGGCATTGTCGTTATCGATTATGACTGGTGCATAGGCTGTCGAAATTGTGCCGTGGCCTGCCCCTACTGGGCGCGACACTTCAATTGGTCAAAACCCAACCTACCTGCCAAAGAGATCAACAAAAACACCCATTATTTGGGTAATCGCCCGCGAATGGCTGGGGTTATGGAAAAATGCACCTTTTGCATACAGCGAACCCGCAAAGGTCATCTTCCAGCCTGTCAAGAGGCTTGCCCCACAGGAGCCCGTGTCTTTGGCAACCTGCTAGATCCTGCCAGTGAGATACGCTATATTTTAGAAAACAAAAATGTGTTCCGCCTAAAAGAGGAGCAAGGGACGCAGCCCAATTTTTGGTATTATACCGATGTCTGATAATCAACCAAAATTGGTACCCTCCTCCCATATCCAGTTTTTCAAGGCATTGCTCGAGCAAATATTTGTAGGGAGCCGGGTTTATGGAATTTGGATGGTGGTTCTGCTCCTTACTATTCTGCAAGGCGGGATGGCATATAGGCAACAGGCAATCCATGGGTTGGCAGTTACTGGATTGTCGGACCAGATAACATGGGGACTCTACATCGGCAACTTCACCTTTTTTGTCGGGGTAGCTGCTGCAGCAGTAATTTTAATCATTCCAGCCTATCTGTTTCATCGCAGGGAGATGCGAAGGGTTACTCTGCTAGGGGAGTGTCTGGCGGTTGCTGCGGTGGTTGTGGCACTGCTGTTTGTCACTGTGGATCTAGGTCAGCCACTACGAATTTGGCATGCGCTTCCCTTTTTAGGCAAGCTAAATTTTCCCACCTCTATCCTGGCGTGGGATATGGTGGTTCTCACTTTTTATCTACTGATCAATATCCTGTTATTGTGGTATTTATTGTATAAAAAGTTTTGCCATCACACCCTACAGGTCAAACACTATTTTCCCTTGATAATAGTAGCTATCATACTTGGTCTCTCCATTCATACCGTCACCGCCTTTATGCTTTCCGGCAATCCCTCCAGGCCTTTTTGGCATACCGCCATATTGGCCCCCCGTTTTATTGCTTCGGCCTTTGCAGCCGGGGCAGCCTTGATGATAATCACCTTTCAGATTCTTCACCGTTTCAGTAGATTTCGCCTCTCCAAAGGGTTGATAAGGGAGGTGGCACTGATAATGGCTTTTTCGCAATTTATCAGCCTGTTTTTACTAGGGTCAGAGTTCTACACAGCATTATACCGCCACACGGCCCAACACAGCTCTGCCGTTTTACTCTATTGGGGAACTACTGGGTCTGAAGGTTTGACCACAGCAATTTATCTGGCCCTGTCTGCCAGCCTGATAGGGGTGGTTATTCTCATGGTCCGTTCCTGGCGGGAACACGTACCACTTTTAAACCTAGCTTCCGTTCTTATTTTTTTCGCTATTTGGATGGAAAAAGGGATAGGCCTAGTTGTACCCGGCTTCACCCCCACTCCCCTGGGTGAAATAGCCCACTACTCTCCCACAACCATCGAAATTCAGGTTACTGTAGGAATATGGGCAGTTGGTGCTATGATATTTACCATACTTGCGCGTATTACCATCGCCATAGAATATGGGCATCTCAAAGCAATAAAATAGGGTGCAGCCACAATATCCATATCAGCTAACCGCAGAGACCGTATAGCCTCTTCAATGTGTGGAGGATTCATACATCACACGCCCTTCTTTTAAAGCCCAATAAATTACAGTACCAGGAACCTGCCCCCTGCGTCTGACCTCCTCTTCTGTATAAACCAACAAATCAACGCCTGCTCCCACATCACCAATTGCATTACGTAGAACTGCTTTATTCTCACTTGTTAATTCTGTAATGTTTGGTTCGATAACCATAAGATCCAGGTCTGAATTTACAGTTGCATTACCTGTCGCATAAGAGCCAAATAGGATCACTTTGGCAGGATTAGCGACTTTCACCAAGCGATCTACAGCTTCATGTATTGTATTTTCACTGATCATATTTTCAGATCCTTACCTAGAATATTTCTAAAAAGCAATACAGGCCAACATACTATCACAAATATCAGTTGGTTAGGATGTTTTATTCACCAACCGTATATTCACTCAGCTTCGGCAACTTTCTTGGAATCTCTCTTAAAGATAATCAAACAAATTCATGTTTACAAAACAATTGAAAATATGTCATAATCCCTCGATTTTATTATTGAAAGTTTGAAATTAATAATTACAACAATGAGCAGGTTATCTATTTAATTTAATATGTTAAATTTTTTTAAATTCCAAACATGTAACGGTGTATGAGGTTTGCAAGTTTTTGTTTTTAGTTAACTCTATAACTAGAATAAAT
>JADFYX010000211.1 GCA_015232795.1 Magnetococcales bacterium | reverse complement strand
GTGTAGAGACCATAAAGATTATTCACCACAAATCACCTTGGGCTATCGTTGAGCGCGGCGCGACCATTGGTCGTTTTCGCAACACCCCAATTCCTGCTTGGATTCGCACTTCCGATGATCGTGCTGCTGATTATCATGGTATTACTGAAGATCCAACTATGGATGGTACCGTCTGTATTGAAATACCTGAAAGCTCAGAACTCATTCTCTCTCCGGGTTTGGTCTATCTCTTACGTTCATGACCAGCACCCCACATAAACCCACCCCAATGATGGCCCAATATCTGGAGATAAAGGCCCAGCATCTTGATGCCCTGCTGTTTTATCGCATGGGTGAGTTTTACGAGCTATTTTTTGAAGATGCAAAAATAGCTGCAAAAGATTTAGATATTATTCTCACCGCACGGGGTAAAACAGCAGATAAACCAATTCCCATGGCAGGGGTTCCGGTACATCGTCTTGATAACTATTTAAAAATTGCTGTTGAAGCCGGTCATAAGGTAGCCATTTGCGAACAGATGGAGCCACCGTCTCAAAGCAAAGGCCCGGTCCGCCGTGAGGTTTTGCGGGTAGTAACTAGTGGCACCTTAACTGAAGAGACTCTGTTAAACCCCAGAAGCAATAATTTTTTAGTCGCCATTGCTTCTGCACTCACCACAAAAAAAAAGAGAAGCAACTATCCGGCTTTAGCGGTGCTAGACCTCTCTACAGGGCAGTTTCAAGTTGAAGAGTATGGCTCTTGGGAGCTAGCAGCAGCTTTTCTCTCTGGGCTGGGTTTGGTTGAGGTAGTGGTTCCTGAAGGCTGGGAGGCTCCAACTGAGTTGGAGGGGTGGCAGGGAAAATTTTCTTATCGACCCCGTTGGGAGTTTGATCTTGACCAAGGAGCCAATATAATAAAAAAGCAGTTCAATGTGACTGTATTGGACAGTTTTGGCGTTGCCGACTCTCCCCTTTGTCAGATAGCTGCCGGGGCTTTACTTTTTTATTGCCAAGAGACCCAACGGGGTAGCTTAGGCCATATAACCGCTTTAACACGTACCTTTAGTCATGATTCCATGGTGTTGGACGAAGCTTGTCGTCGTAACCTAGAAATTAATGGCTCCTTAAAAGATGGACAGCGCAACGGCAGCCTGCTTGGGGTGTTGGATGATACGGTTTCAGTTATGGGTAGCCGTCTTATTGGTCAATGGCTAAACCGCCCTTTACAAAATGTTGATGCCATTGCCTATCGTCAGGATGGTGTTGAATGGTTGCTGCTGAAAAATTCTCACGCCAGAAGAGAGATTCGTGAGCTTTTAGGTAGTGTGCGAGATTTAGAAAGACTTTTAAGCAGAATCGCCATGGGCAGAGCATCACCAAGGGATTTTGGCGCGTTGCGCTCTACCTTGGAACAACTTCCCATATTAGCTGAAAATCTAAATAGCGATGATCTGCCTGCTATTTTACAGGGGGTTAAAAAGACCTTAGATGGTCATCAGGAACTTTTAGCCAGACTTGTGGATATCTTGGCTCAAGTTTTACCTGTAGCCTTAAAAGATGGTGGGGTGATTCGGGTTGGTTACAGTTCTGATCTTGATAAAATGCGTGATCTTGCCGGAGGTGGCAAACAGGGTCTTGCTGATCTGGAGCAAGAGGAGAGGGAAAAAACCGGTATAACCAGCTTAAAGGTAAAATATCACCGCACCTTTGGCTATACTCTGGAGGTAACCAACGTCCATAAAGACCGGGTTCCGTACTCCTATCAGCACAAGCAGACCATGGCTAACGCGGTCCGATATACAACTCCTGAACTCAAAGAATTTGAAGAGCAGATTATTAATGCCGAAGAGCAAATGCATATTTTAGAGGCAGATCTGTTTGAAAAATTGGGGCAGGAGGTGGCCAAACACGCAGCAAACCTACAACGCAGTGCGGTGGGTTTGGCTACTTTGGATGTGCTGGCAGCCTTTGCCCATACCGCAGATGAGCGAGAATACCGTCGCCCTGTGGTTAATTCTGAAGCTGGCATTCATATACAGCAGGGTCGGCATCCGGTTGTAGAGGCAATGTTAAGTGAGGAACATTTTGTCCCTAACGATGCAATTCTAGATAGTGATGAGCATAGAGTTGGCCTGATTACTGGCCCCAATATGGCAGGTAAATCTACATTTATGCGTCAGGTGGCACTTATAGTCTTAATGGCTCATACAGGCTCTTTTGTGCCTGTTTCCAAGGGGGTAATTGGCCTTACTGACCGTATTTTTACCAGAGTTGGTGCAGCAGATGATCTAGCTGGGGGTCGCTCTACTTTTATGGTGGAGATGACCGAAACCGCCCACATACTCCACCATGCCACCTCTCGCTCTCTGGTTATTTTAGATGAAATTGGCAGAGGAACCTCCACCTTGGATGGTCTCTCCATAGCCTGGGCTGTGGTGGAGCGTATGCATGGGGTGTGTCGTTCCAAAACTCTCTTTGCTACCCATTACCACGAGCTAACAGAGCTAGAAAGGTTAAAACCAGGGGTGGTCAACTATACTGTTGAGGTGAAAGAGTCGAGTAACCGTGTGCTGTTTTTACACACAATTGTACCAGGAGCAGCATCAAGCTCTTACGGTATCCATGTGGCAGAGCTCGCGGGACTTCCCAAAGAGGTTATTGCTAGAGCTAGAGAGGTTTTAACCCAGTTGGAAGAGGCCGAACAGAAAAAACCTGCCTCTTCTGCTGCAAATAACAGCCAACAAATCCAGTATAAAGAGCCTACCCAACTTAGCCTGTTTATGGAAGCTCCTCCCCAACCAGCCATAAGTGAACTTAAGGCTATGGACCCAGATGATTTAACCCCTAAACAGGCATTGGATGCTTTGTATAGGCTAAAAAAAATGTTGCTTTAGACTTGAAACAGTAGTTGGCAGTGAGTGCCAACAGATAATATTTATAGTTAAACTGCATATGGATAAAATACTAAACCACAACATTACCGGGTCCTGATTATAATCAAGAAGGCGAAAATCAAGTAAATTGCTGTTGCGCTAAAGCCAACTTTAAGATTAATATGGCTGGTCTTTGATCTTCAGTTTTATAGTCACCCTTAAGAAGATTAACCACAAGTTACGCTGCTTTGCTTCTAAAAAGAGTGGTTAGGCATCAAATATTGTAAAGGGTATTAAAACTATCTTATACCTGTAAACCTATAAACAGCAGATTAAAGCAGAAGTTCATTAAAAACAAAAACACCATGTTGAACTATACGACCAAACCGAGCCATAACATCAATTTGCTCGGCAATAAAATAAAAGGAGAATGTTCATGCCAGGCCAAACCACCAAACCTTCTACTACTGACGACTTAGTAGGTAGTAATGGAGGAGAAAACACAAAACCTTTGGTGACGATTTCCGGACAGCATGGCGCTGGTGCCCATGAAGTTGGTGCTGCCTTGGCGGAAAAACTTGGGGTAGGACTTTTTGATTACCGGGTACTGGATAATATTGTGACCAAGGTCAACGATGACCAAAATATAAAGAGCTGGCTCGATAGACAAAAAGGTGCTTTACATGCAAACTGGATGAAATCATTTACCTATAAAAGTGGCAAGGATATGACCAGCTACCTGCCTTACCTGGTTAGAACAATAATGGCTATTGTTCCAAATGGAGGCGTAATTATCGGTCATGGGGCGCATTTAATTTTGGTTGATGCCAATGTGTTACGCCTTAAAGTAGAGTCAGGCCCAAAGGTCTGTGCTCAACGTATTGCCGCCAAACATGGAATAACCATCAAAGCAGCAGGAAAACTATCTGCGAAAGTAAACAAAGAACGTATTAGCCTTGTACAGGATGTTTACGACCATTTCCCAACTGAAAAAACCTACTACGATCTTTCTTTAAGTTCTGAGATTCTATCAGTTGACCAGATCGTTAAAATTACTATCGCCGCCATGAAAGAGGCGAATTTACCGGTACGCTAGATAACGCTAGTTTCCACCTCTTTGGAGAGAGCAGATGAGCGAAGAAAAAGATATGCAAGGTATCCTACAATCCATTATTAAAGTGGAGCTGTATGGAAAACATAAAGATGAAAAAAAAGCCCCGACAATTCCTGTGGTAACCGTCTCACGGTATTGTGGTGCTAACGGTTCAGAAACAGCAGCATTGCTGGCAGAAAAGCTTGGCGTACAGCTTTATGACCAAAACCTCTTGGATACTATTACCAAGGAGGTAAAAACTGATAAATATCTATTAGAAAGGCTGGATGAAAAGGCTACTGGCCCTATAGATGACTTCATCCACTCGGTATTTACCAAGCATGGAGCCAGCAAAGATGATTTCTACCGCGGTATGATCAAGGTGATACTTGACTCTAGCCGTAATGGAGGAGTTATTGTTGGTCGTGCCGCTCACCTGTTGACCACTTCCAACCGTATGTTTAGGTTAAGGCTTGAGGGTTCGCTACCTGTCTGTACTGAAAGAGTCGCAAAACGGATGAATGTGAAAAAAAGCAAGGCTCGTAAGTTTATTCTCAAAACCAACGAAGAGAGAGTTAAATTTGTTAAAAAGGTTTTCGACCGTTATACAAGCGATACCGCCTATTATGACATGGTGATAAACACCGATATGTACACACCAGAACAACTGGTTAATTTAGTCATCATGACCATGAGTGAGGCTGGATTCCGAGTTACTCCCCCTAAAATCAAGGGATAGGCTGTAAAATAATATTTTAAACCTAAAAACGGTAGCAAAAGCAGTTAAGCCAACCTGATGATAATTTGGTGCAGTTGTGATGCTGAAACAGTTTAACAAGGCTCTATTTCGTCAATTTGGTGTGAAGGTTCCGGTTGATGATTGGAAGTTAGAGGATGGAGTTACA
>JADFYX010000210.1 GCA_015232795.1 Magnetococcales bacterium | reverse complement strand
TCAGATATCTTTCCATTCCCTGTTTATGTTTTTCTACCTGATCCGGGGGAATGATGGTCTCAGTAATTTTTCTGCCAATGATCTCCTGCCTGGAAAACCCGAACATCTGCTCTGCTGCCTTGTTGAACTCCAAAACCCGACCTGTATCATCGATACTGACGATGGCATCCATGGCTGTACTTAAAATGGCCCGATACCGAGCCTCCTTCTCTACCAACTGCTGTACATGATCATCAACTCTCTCTTCAACACGGGAGAGCCGCTTGTAAAACCGCAAGGATATCAAGGTGGCAATCAAACAAAGCCCGACAATGACAATGAAGAAAAACTGCCGTTGCACCAGTTCAAACTCTTCATCGTCAATAACGATGCCCAACCACCCCATCTTCCGGCCACTCACGTCGAAGAGATCCAGTTTGCGAAAATGTTCATGTTCGCCAAACCAATAAAAAAACTCATTTTTTTGGTCTGACTGGTTCGAATTTTCCAGATGAAGGGTATCGTTTTTCAGCCACAGAGGAAGACTCTCGTAGGCATAACCAGCGACCACCACCTGCTCAAATCTGTCCCAATTGGCCGGGCTACCGAGCAACATCTGCATGCCCTGCTCCCACAGTTCCTTGACGAGAAATTTTTTCTGGATGAAAGGAAACGCTTTGATATTGAAGGATTCCTTCAACTCGTTGAAGAGATGATTCACCTCCATACCCAATTCAATATAGCCGATGAGTTGCCCCGATGGTTCTCGCCACGGTGCCACGACTCGATAGGTGAAAGTCCCAAGTGGACCCAACTCCATCCCCAGGCTAACTTTCATATCCCCCTCGGCCTCTAGCAGGGTATTTCTCGCAATGAGGTCGTCAAAACGTTCAGGGTGGTGTACTCGCAGAAACACAGTGCGATCAGTGCGGTGAAAATAGAGATGGGTGATCCCCAATCCCTGTTTGATTTTTTCAAAGAAAGGGCTGGCCTGCCGCAACAGAGCCTGACGATCCCTATTTACAAAGCTCTCCTGGATGCCGGGATAGTCACTCAACACCGTCAGCAGGGCTGCCATACCCTCCCCTTCCTTCTGTTGAAAATTTTTCAAGCTGGAGAGAATGTTGGAGTCCACCTTTCTCAGGTAAGCCTCCTCCAGGGTGTGATGCATCCATTGCAAGGAGAGCAGGACGATGAGGAACATGGAGATTATGGAAAGAAAATAGGACTTGATGATCGGGCTGGTAATTTCCATAGCCTATACAAATATGATATTTCCCAAATAAGCTCAATAACAACCTACAATCTGCCTGACAACAGCCTCAAAGTCAATTATAATCAACCTCTGAAGGGGCTGGTAGAAGCATTTTGCTCCGAGCCAGCGCAAAACCAGTCTTGATCCAGATTCGGCAATTACCTTTAACTCGCTTTTAACAATATTTTATCCAGCCAGCGACGGGGAAGAATACAGCGTAGGATCCAAAAGACGTGGGTTGGGGTGGTTACTCCGTAGCGGGTTTTGGGGGTTTTGCTCTCTAGGGCTTTTATAACTTTTTCTAATACTGCCTCTGGGGGGAGGCTGAAGGGCATTTTTTTGGCCTCTTCTTGGGTAGCAATCTTTATCCAACCTTGATATTTTTCTTGGTAGGGACTCTTATCAATTTTAATAAATTTTAAAAATGCTTCTCTGGCGTTTTTGCGAAACTCTGTTCTTATTGGGCCTGGTTCTATTAATATAAAATCTATTCCACTACCCTGCATCTCAACTCTCATGGCCTCTGTTAGACCGTTTATGGCAAATTTACTTGCTACGTAAGCTCCACGAAAAGGCATGGCGACAAAGCCTAAAATTGAACTGTTTTGTATAATCCTGCCATACCCTTGTGCGCGCATTACGGGTAAAATCAGGCTGGTTAGCTCGTGAGTTCCAAAAACATTGGTTTCAAACTGCTCACGTATTGCTTGCCTGGTGATATCCTCCATAGCTCCCGGCTGACCATAAGCACCGTTATTAAAGAGGGCATCCAACCTGCCATCACTCTGTTCTAACACCCACTGCACACCAGAATGTATAGAGTAGGAATTATCAAGATCAATCTGGCAAGATTCAAAACCCTCTTTTTTTAACTTATCGACATCTGCCATCTTTCGGGCTGTGGCAAACACTCGCCAGCCTCGTGCTTTCAACCCTTGGGCTACACAATGGCCTATACCTGTTGAACATCCGGTAATCAGGATATTTTTTCCACTACCATATTCCATTCTACTTTTTGCCTCAAAATAAACATTTTACTAACTATTGAGGCACATAATACATCCTTATGGCGAAATTACCCGGATGTTTATCAGTGACAGCAACTCATCCATCTGGCTGATAGATGATTGTTTGTTAAAACACGACACACTGGTTTACAAAGTGCCAACTCCAAAATTTGAATAACAAAGCCAGAGGCGATTAAACCCCAAAAAACAACATTAACTTGCGGAATACTCACTAACCCTTCATAACCTACAACAAGAAATGCTCCCATACCATAGAGAGTCGCCAGAACATAACCAACAATAATTTTAACCATTTTTCCTCTCCTTTTGCCTAGCTATATTAGCTTATTATTAACTTCTTATACCGTTAGATTATAGAGTATAAAAATAGTTCACTATATTTTAAAATATAACCTCGAAATATTTTTGTGAAAAAAGTAGATTATTATTTGAACTTATCTGGAACTTTTTTGTCTAAATGCGAGGATAAGTAAAATTGGTGGGGAATTTAACTTTTTATCGACAAAGAAAAAGCATCTAGCCTTCCTTAGTATAAAGTTTAAAAAATTGATAAACCCATAACAAATTGTTTTATTTGCATTTATTGATAATCTATATTAGATATAATTAATTTTATTAGACGTGACATAATATATTTTATTGCTATTGTAAATAAGAATCCCTATCATCCACAGGATGATAATTACTATGTAATTATAAACACAGTTTGCCTCTCACCATCCAGAGGCTCACAGCAATGTTTCTGTATGGAGATTTTTATGAAAAAAATAAAATGGGCAACTGGTTTGGCGTTAACTATCGGCATGCTGACATCTCCACTGTTTGCTGGCGGTGTTCCGAAAAATCTACCTTATCCCCAGGGAACTCCCACAGCAGACGAGATAGCCGAACAGGTCTATTTTGTTAACCATTTTTACTCTGTAGATAATTTTTCCATTAAACGGGAAAGTAAAAAAGTTATTACGGTCCTTCTTAGTCGCACCGAAGGCAAGAGGCCAAGTAGCAACACTGTTGAGAGACATCTAAATAATAAATACAGTGATGGAGTTGTTAAAGCTCAGGATGTTGCCATTTTCCGCTCTGGTAAACTCCGTGGCACTGGTATGTTGATTACCGATTTTGAAGATGACAACAAGAGTCAGGCATATTCTATCTGGTTGCCAGCTCTGCGGAAAATTCGCCGTTTTGCCCAGCCTGCCCATGATGATGCATGGGGAGGAACCGATTTTACCTTTGGTGATGTTACCCTGCGCAAACCCAAACACGAAAACCATGAACTACTTGGCAGCGAAACTTTTAACAACTGCCTGTTAGCCATGGAACTTAAAAGCAACAATAAATATAAAAAGAGAATCCACGGTCCTGAATGTAGCGTAAAAGGTAGCACCGTATATAAGCTGAAGAGCACAACCAAGTTTAGCAACTGGTGGTATGACTACCGCATTAGCTATGTAGACACAAAAAGTTTTGGTGATTATCGTACAGAATATTTTAAAGATGGCAAAAAAATTAAGATAATAGATCGGGCATGGACCACAATGAACCTGGATGACCCACGTGGTCTCTGGTGGAAATATTGGTACGGTAAAAATCTAACAACCAAACATGAGACTATGGCCTCTATTCCGGTTAAGGTTGCTGAATGGAATACCGATAAAGACAGTAATTTTTGGTCAGAGCAAACTTTGAGAAAGATCAAGCGTTAAAAAAGCGTTAAAAAAATGCAACTTGTTTACTTACTAAATTAAAAAAATGAGGAATATGCTATGAAAAAATCAAATTTATTGGGTGTAGCTGCAATTGCTACTCTCTTGGCGGCAAATCCTCTATGGGCTGAAGAAGGACAGGGTGTTGGTGATTGGGAGGTCTCAGGTGTTTTTAAAAATGAGACAGCAATTTTTACTTCTAGTGGCCCCACAACAGGCGAATTGAGCTCAACTACAGCCTCTACCTCACAAGATGCTGCTGATCTTTTCAAGTTTGAAACTTCACTAAATTTGTTTATCAACGGAGAATTTACCGAAGATACAAATATGCATCTTCAACTCAATCTGGTATACGATTCTGAAGGTGAAGATGGCTATCAGTATCATGAGATGGACACGCAAAACGATGTGCTGCGTGAGCTATATGTTGACACCAAAGCAGGTTCTTTGGATCTCCGTATTGGTAAGCAGCAGGTGGTTTGGGGAACCGCAGACGGTATTAAACTGCTAGATATTATCAACCCCACCGATTGGCGAGAGTTTGTACAAAACACAACAGAAGATGCTCGTATCCCTGTTTGGATGATTAAAGCTGAGCATAATGTTGGGGACAACGGTAACGTGCAGTTTATCGTTGCACAAAACCAAGAGAACGCTATTCCTGGCATGACCTCTGATGGTGATGTCGGCCAACCGTTTAAAATGCTGGGGGTTGATTCCATAACCGGACCAGTTAACGGATTTTTAAATATTGTTCCTGAGATGGGCAACATCTCTTCTACATTTAATAATTTTGCCGCTGCCGGCTCTTTCGGCACTGGTGTTACCCTTAATATGGTTCGCAACATGAGAGTAGGCGACTTTACCCAGATATCAGATGTTTCTACTGTTATGACTG
>JADFYX010000020.1 GCA_015232795.1 Magnetococcales bacterium | reverse complement strand
CACTGCGCGCCCTGTCATCCAGGAATGATGAAATTATTTGATAGATTCTTCTAAAAGAGGTTTGACTATCCAATTTAGTATTAGAATCTTTTAAAACCTTTATAGATTTTAACTTTCCATCTAGCACATCTTTGAGTATAGCGGCATCAGCAAAAAATGTCAGACGTGCTGCATAAAAAAATGGTATAAGTACAACCAATACCAAGAGAGGGGTGGTGTATAATTCATTGCGCCACGTAACAAAAAAACCAAGACCTATCTGTAACCCCAAAGCCCCTAAATGCGCCCCATACATATCAAGAACATGGCCTCTTAAAGTTGTCTGTCCAGTGATACGGGCATAATGACCATCACTCCAATCCAAAATCCCCTTGGTAAAAAACAACAACAAACCAACTTGTACAGCAAGTGGATGGGGAATAGCCAACAAAACACCTCCAACCACTCCTGCCAAGCCATAAATAACAGTTAGTGTGTTTGGAGTAATACGGGTTTTTAGCAATGCGAATATAAGGATGGCACTTGCATCCATATAAAATTTTGCCTTTAGAAATGTGTATGGATGGTGACGGTAATCATGAAGATAAGGGAAATGCTTCAAGTGGTAATCGTATTGCTGCTTTCTAAGCTCCCTTATGGTATATGTCATTTTTTCACTCTCCGAACACTGCATTTTGTAAGTTTTATTAAGGTGTTGATTATCAATTTCAGACTAACTCAATGGATATGACTTAGCAATGAAAGAGAAGTTTTAACAGGTGAATTATTTTAATCTTTCAAGAATATATAACTCTGCTATTTTAAACAAAATATTTTGCGTAAACACTCTTTTAAATTTTTCATCCAATTGCGTTATTTGTCTATACCCTGATTCACCATCAAAATAAGTAAGAAACCTCATTGGCCCTGAATAATCAGGAAGATAGAATATGTTCACGACCAACACTCTATCACCAACGAGGTGAAGTAATCATGGCACAAGGACAGTATGAGATTGAGAAAACCCCATCCGGTATGACTGCCTTGGCTGGTTTACCGGCCTATTTGGATCTATCGGCAGTATCAGGGCTGACCGCCTCGATCCAGAAACATATGATGGTGTGTGCTAAAAAAAAGCAGGGATGGACAGATGCTCAGATTGTCATGCCGTTGATTCTGCTCAATTTAGCTGGTGGGGAGTGTGTGAACGATCTTCGTATTCTTGAAGGTGATGAAGGTTTTGTACGGGTGCTGCGTCGTGTGGAGCTGAAGTCTCTGGTATGGAAGAGGAGCAGAAACAACTTCCATTTCCAACGATGAAATTCAGCCAAACCCGCTACAAAATGTTTGGTGTAGTGACCAATCGTAATCTTCCCGGTCAAGAATTGATCGAGTGGCATAGAGAGCGATGGGGCAAAAGTGAGGAGGTCCACTCTGTAATGAAAGCGGATTTGGCAGAAGGTAAACTGCCTTCCGGTGATTTCGGCGATAATGCCGCTTGGTGGGGCATCATGATTCTGGCCCTCAACCTTAATGCCTTGATGCGGCAGTTGGTGTTACCCAAGGAATGGTCAACCAAGCGTCTCAAAGCGATTCGGTTCGGCCTAATCAATGTGGCGGGACGGGTTATGAAACGTGCCAGACAGCTATTTATACGGTTGTCCGGTGGTCATCCGTTTGCCGACCTGTTGATCGATATACGTGGCCGCATCATGACATTGGCTCAAGCTCCGCCATAAGGAAACATGCGGTCTAAAAAGTAGGAAAGGGAAAGGTCATCTGTGTGATGCCGATATACCCGCTTGACCTGAAATTGCTGGAAATCAGACTTTTAACGCGATTTTGGGGAATGGACGGCAACGAGTGGTGAAACGCCAGTCTATACAGGGACGCTTTTTTGAAAATGGTGTGATTTCACCCTGAAATTCCCTGGCCTGAAAAACAGATGGTGGATTATGGTATACCGAACAACTTTATGTTTGTTTTGTTCCGTGCTATAATTTTGCCTGTACAAATAATCTATATAAAACTCTTCAGGTCACATGGATATCCAAAAAATAGTCAAAAACAGTTTAAAACTGCAAGATGGTATCTGGCAATCTGACTCCAGTGGTTATTGGTCCAACATTGATAAAGAGCAGATGGGTAGATTTCTTGAAGATCTTGACACCATCGGCTCTCTGGCAGTAGTACGCAAACATTTTCCCCAACATGAGGAGGTTATTTTTTCGCCTCAACGTGTTGGTGGTGTGGGTATGCTGGATTTTCAAGCAACAGATGTAGTTCTAGATGCCGGATGCATGTGGGGGGCTTTAACCGTCCCTATCGCTCGTATGGGTTGCAAGGTAATTGGGGTGGATCAAACTCGGGACTCTATACGGCTTTTAAAAGCCAGACTTGATGAAGAGGGTCTAGAGCAAGCCCAACTTGTGCAGTGTAATTTAAACCAGTTGCAGTTAGCCGATGAATCTATAGATAAAGCTATTGTTAATGGTGTATTGGAGTGGTTGGCAGAAGGCACTATTGAGTTAGATAGCTATCAGAAAAATATACCCAGCGACAAAACTAGCCCCAAAAAAACTCAAATAGACAAAACCCCATATGAGATACAGCTAGATTTTTTAAGCAAAATAAACCGCTCACTTAAAAAAGATGGATTGCTCTATTTGGCAATAGAAAACAGGTTTGATCTAATTAATTTTATCGGTGCTAAAGATCCTCACACCGGACAGCGTTTTATAACCATATGGCCCCGTTTTGTTCAGGAGTTTATGGCAAAAATATTTACGGGTCGCTCTTATTTAACCTGGACCTATTCCAGAACTGCCCTCCACGATATGTTGACTAAAGCTGGCTTTAACAACATTGAATTTCGCTACGCATTTAGCAACTATCGCCTACCAGAGCTGATATTGACAGATAGCGGAATGAAACTGTGCAAACCTTTAAGACACCGCACATTTAATACAATCATACACAAGGTATTACTCTTCACCCTTGAAACTGTCTTTTACCGTTGGTTGCGCTGTAGTTCACTTGCTCCCGCCTTCATTGTTATTGCCAAAAAACAATGAATTTAATTCGCAATGCCAGCCACTATAGCCATCAACATACCTATCTTGATGAAGATGCGAATGGAGATTATTGCGCGGTTCGCAAACTAACCTTTCACCCTAAAGGCATCACACCTCTGCTAAACGAGGTCAACGGCTTGCGCTGGTATATGCAACAAAGGGGAATTGATGTTAACAAAGGCATTTTAAAAGAGGATATCAGAGAGAAAACTGGCATGTTGATTTTGCGTTATGTGCCTGGAGAGACAATCAAAATTCTAGATTCTCCCAACAAAACTATACCCCGGTTTGCCAGTATACTAGAGCACTACAACACTATTTTTAAAAATTGCCAATTTACCATTTCCCATGGAGACTATTCTGTAGCAAACCATATTTTTAACGGAGCAAATGTTGAATGGCTTGTTGATTGGGAACATTTTAACAGCGATCTGCCCCTGGGTTATGATCTTGTTTCAGCTTTTACCCAACCTTTTCTATTTTGGCTTCTACACAAAAGGTGGCTTTCAAGAAAGACAATTGAAGAGGGTAAATATTTTCTGCTGCAATCCCAAAAGTTGCTAGACTTTGACCAAAAAATTATTGAACGTCCTGGAGAGTGGTTGCGTAAAGTTGGAATAGAGCAGCAAAAATTGTGGGGCAGCCAGCTTAAAAAAATGCCATTCATCAATTGTTACCCCTCATTGATAGAACACCTGGACAGGGTTTTAGGGGTACGAACACCATAAACAAATAATGTCAATTTTTATCTCTCAATTTGCAGGGGCTGTTTTTCTTATTGCCAGTTAACTTTGGATTTTTCGCCAAAGAGCATTGGGGATAACAGCATGGATTAACATAACCACCCCCCGCCGCCAAAACAATAAAAAACAGAACTTTACACTTAACAAAAATGAAATTTTTGCGCGCCATTTTTTCAGCAAAAAAAGATTTTTTTGTAATGAATTTATAATACCTTTCGAGATATTGTTGTCATGTTTCCGATAGATAGCGAGAGGCATATCCATAAAAGCAAATTTTTTGTTCCCATAGGCAAGCTGGAGCCAATAGTCAAAATCTTCACAACTTACAATTCCGGGATCTTCATCAAAGAGAAAATTATCTGCATACTCGTTGCGCATCAAAACCGTAAGAATAGGAATAATGTTTCCGCTGAGTAACAACAACTGGAATCTGTTTTCACTGTTCTCTAAATCGTATTTTCTATTCTCTTTTTGGAAAAACTCATTTTGTTCTTTGGTCACCATCTTGGCATATAACAAAAATATGTTGCGATGTTCTTCCATAAATCTGACCTGTTTTTCCAGTTTATCGCCATACCAAAGGTCATCGGCATCCAAAAATGCTATATATTCTCCTTTGGCTTGGCGTAAACCAACATTTCTAGGGGCTGCTGGCCCCCCAGAATTTCTCTCACTTTTGATAAAATGAATTCGAGAATCATCTTTGGCAATATTCTCTACAATCTTACATCCATTATCCGTAGAGCAGTCATCAACAACAAACATTTCCCAATTAGAAAAAGTCTGTTCCTGTACGGATTTCAGGGTATGAGCAATGAACAGTTCTGAATTATACATGGGGGTAATGATCGTAACTTTGGGAGCATTTTTTTGAGCAATATACATTTCAAGCAAAGCGAGCTTTAAGGGAACGAAACATGGTATAGAGTCCAAAAATAATTTTGTACCGTACATTGAGTAAAAAACCACCCCATGAAGAGGCAAACATCCGCAACGGCAAGAATAACAAGCTATCATTGGTCAAACATAATAACCGCTGAATAGTGACGAACAACTCCAACTGCTTACGTGTCCACAATGGAGTTTCAAGTTTTGGGCGGTTATAGAAGGTATCTTCAAATGAGTGAGCAAGATAACCTTTTTTTAGGGCTATTTCATACACCTCGGTACCTTTATGAGGAGATAGATAGGAGACGTGTAGATTGTGGATCTTCAATTTTTTCATTAGATCAAAAGAGTCCTGGATCTGCTCAAAGGTCTCGACTGCATCCTCACTGACATTGCCAACTACTAAAAAAGCATTGATTTCAAATCCTAAATTGTTTGCTTTATCCACCAAGTCAGGCAGCAGATGTAACTTGACTGGTTTTTTAATTATGTTTTGCAATACCCATTCGTTACCAGACTCTATAGCCAACGACAACCTCCAGAAACCGGCCTGCTTCATCTTTTTCAACACTTCATCATTTATCATCCACGGTGATAGCCCATTAGGAGCATCCAGATGCAGGCCGTAGTTTTTATCTATTATTCCATCTAATATTTTGATAGCCCGCTTACGGTCAGCTAAAAATTGATCATCAGCTAAATAGAGATCATTGATTTTATATTCCGTAACTAACTGATCAATCTCCGCCAGAATATCATCTGCATTACGATAGCGTAGGGCTTTACCAAAAATCTGGTATGATGAGCAGAAGTTACAGTCGAAGGGGCAACCACGTTCGGTAAGTACTGAAGCACTGCGGAACCCTTCTCCTTGATGGGCTATACCATGTCGCTCTCCGGCCTTGAAATATTTTTCCATGGGAAAAAGATGTCTAGCTGGCAAGGGAATGGTGTTGACGTCAACCATTTTTACTGCGGGACGGACGACAACCTGCTCCTCATGACGATAAGAGATACCGCTAAGGTTGGCAAAATCACCACCACTACCGATAGCATCTATTAAGGGGAGGATGACATTTTCACCCTCTCCAATAACCACATAATCTATATTATGGTCTTGCAACACACCTTTTGGATCAGCGGTGGCATGGGCACCACCAATAACCACAACTATCTCTTGATCAATAGACTTAACAATCTCAGCCAGCCTTTGGGTGTTGGCAAACTGCCCGGTAAACATACTGGTAATACCCACCATATCCGGTTTACATGCTGTTATTCTTTGGTGGATTTGTTCTGGGTTTAACCCGATGGTAATAAGATTGGGGTTGTCTGGCAGTGGCTCTTCCTGGTCAACACCTTCTACCAGGGTATCAATTATTTCAACATTAAAGTTGGCTTGTTCCAAAACCCCAGCAATATAACCCAAGCCCATGGGAAAATTAATATTAAATCCGTAACGCCCCAAAGGAACAGTTGCTGGTTGAACCATCAAAACAATATTCTTGATATCTTTCACCATACCATCCTCTTTGCTACATCATGAGCGGATAAAAATTTTTTAAGTTAGACCAAACAAATCACAAGCCGATAAAATCTAGAACTTTTATTGGTTAAAGATAGCTCTATTAGAGGTTCTAAGAACAAATACTCAAGACCATAAAGCCTTACCAGATTTCCACATCTCTTCTAGGGTATTACGCTCTCGCACAGTATCCATACAGTGCCAAAAGCCAGGATGTTTATAAGCCATCAACTCGCCATCACTAGCCAAATTTTTAAATGGTTCTCCTTCAAGGATATCACTATCCGTGTGTAGATAGTCAAAAACACCTGGATTAAAAACAAAAAAACCACCGTTGATCCAACCTTCACCTGTCTGGGGTTTTTCTTTAAAATCTGCAACTTGATTTCCGTCTAAGACCACTCCGCCAAAACGAGCCATTGGTCTGACTGCTGTAATAGTGGCAATCTTGCCATGACTTTTATGAAACTTGAGCAATTTGTTTATATCAACAGAGGAGAGACCGTCACCATAAGTCATCATAAATCTCTCTTCCCCACTCAGATACGGGGCAAGCCTATGGAGACGGCCACCAGTCATGGATTTAAGTCCGGTATCAACCATGGAGACATGCCAATCTTCAGCAGTTGAATTAGAATAATCTACAGTGCCACTCGATAGATGCGCTGTCACTTCACTTGTGCGAGAGTGATAATTAATAAAATAATCTTTTATCACCTCTCCCTTATAGCCCAAAGCCAGCACAAAATCGTTAAAACCAAATTTTTCGTATATTTTCATGATGTGCCAAAGCATAGGCCTATCACCAATATCCACCATGGGTTTTGGCTTTAAATGGGTCTCCTCACTCAAACGTGTACCAAGTCCACCACATAAAATAACGGTCTTCATAAAATATTCTCTTTCCTCACCCGGTTTAACCCAGATGTTACATACTAGTTGGGGTAGTAAAAAACTTAATAATCAAGTTACAGATTGTTTATGCTCTCACTTGCACACATTTTTTTCAACTCTGTTGCCCACTCATTTTTCCAATCTTTATCAGCTTTAACAAATGCAGCACAAAATTCATTTTTTACTGCTTGAATATCAGGTTGTCGCCACCATTTTTGAGGGTCTTTATATATTTTATTAATTAATTTAGCTGCAGATTGTGGTGTTTCATGGAGAATACCTACCTTGATAAGAGCATCAAAATATGGTTGCGCTTTGGGACGCAACTCAAAATGTTTTTGGTTCCAAAAAAGAATTGTAGGATAGTCTGCCGCTAAAGTTTCCAAATAGGTGGTTGAATTATAGGTTGAAATACATAATTTATGCTTGTTGAGAGCTTTAACAAAGGAGTCACCACTAGTATCAATAATATGGTCTAAACCTTTATCGATAAAACGCTGTTTCATGCTCCAACCATAATCATGAGGAAACAACCGAACCTTGAGTGTTTTAATTGCTGGCGCATTCAAATGTTGTATAAATTTAAATTGATCATCAATATATTTTAAAAACTGTGATGCAACAGGAATACTATACATCCAATAACTGGTTGTTGGCAGTTCTGCTAAAACCATATACATTGGTCCATTACTATTAGAATGAATATTTTTCTTGGCCCTAATAATTTTTCCAGCGGACATCTGCTTTAAATTTTTCTCTTCTCTGTTGGGCCTCCCCCAGATAAAAAATTTATCAGCAACATCTATCTGATGATCTTCTGATTGCACCCAAAGCGCCATACCAAAAGTTCCACCATGTTGAACAATAACCAGCTTTGTATCTTTTTCGGTTTTTTCAGCAGCCCAAATTTTAAAGATATCATTACTGTTATAACCGTTAGCTGTTATAATAATTGTTGGCTGCTTAGGTAAAATTTGTAAAACTTTATCGCGTATTTTAACAAACCCTTCCAGATAGATTTTTGGTATTTGTAGAGGTAACAAACTTTCCAACAAACTCTCAAATTCACTACTAGCAACCGAAAGTTGCAACTGTTTTCGTAAGGGTTTATCAACCTCTACAGAATCAGCTTTAATATCAGGAAACCAGTATGGAACCTGTTTTAATTTAATGGATAAGCGAACTGTATTCAGTTCACCAAAACCACTGTCAAAAAACACTACCTTTTTAAGACTATCAGGGAGTAGTTTGGAATAAAAACGTAGAACACCAAACAAAAAACCTAGTATAAAACTCTTTTTTTTGGCTGGTAATGGTTGAGAAGGCAAATTTTTTTCAGCTATTTTTTGATAGGGAATAACATCTAGAAATTTAATAATCTCACTGTAAATAAAACCATTCCAAGAGTCATGTTCAGAATTAGCATAAAATTGTCCAACATTATCAGGAACCCAATTCCATGGATCAACTTGCAAAAGAAAAGTTGTGTGAATTTCTCCACTATCTCTTGCTGCTGCTATTGATAGATAACGGTCATAGAGTACTTCAATAAAAAATCGCAGCCATGGACCAATAATAATCCGCCAATAGCGTGCAGAATGATTACAGCCATGAATTATATTAAGTTTGTCAGATAATAATCTTAGATAGTTTTCATAAATACCTTCTAAATAATTATAATCTTTATATAAACGTCCTCTATCATCCCAGTGATACGGTGCTACCCTATAATCCAGACGCGACCATTTATCTTTTCTTTTATAAAGTTTACACCACTCCCCCAAGAACAGAATTTTTTCATCTGTCTTCCAGGTTCTTTCATCAGAAGTAGTAACAAGAAACATAATTATTGCCAAAAACAATGTGATATCAGCTCAATAGCCCTGACTTACTGCACGAAGAACAAAATAAATGGTGTTCCAAACCGTAGCAGACAAAGATACAACGCCATGGTAGGGTCTGGGTAGTATGGCGAGGACAAACGGTTAATTACCAGACAGTTCGTCCACCATCTATAACAAGATTGCTACCGTTCATGTAGCTTGAAGCATCGGAAACCATAAAAACTATAGCTGCCTTGTATTCATCTTTATCTGCCATGCGATCCATAGGAATTAGTTGACTTAACCGTTTAACAAAAGCCTTATCCTGATCAACATAAACACCACCAGGAGATAAGGCGTTGCAACGCACCCCTTGGGCCACCCAATAAGTGGCTAGATAACGAGTCAAGCCGATTAAGCCAGATTTTACCACAGAATAGGTAACAGGTTTAACAGATTGCGCCTTCTTGGGTATCCCTTCTCGACGATAGATACGTTGATCTGGAGATATAAGGGCTAAATCAGAAGCAATATTCAAAATCACACCACCACCGTTTAAAGCCATTGTTGCTCCAAAGGTACGAGAACAAAGAAAGCTGCCAGTTAAACCAACAGCAATATCTTGATCCCAAATTTCCAGAGGAAATACTTCTAGTTGGGAGTTGTGTACCCCATCCAAGCCAGTAGAACCGACTTTTGGGTTGTTGGCAGCATTATTAATTAGAATATCAACTCGCCCCAACTGCTTAAGAATTTTGTCTTGGAGTACCTCGACATGATCTTGCTTAGTAATATCTGCACTAATTCCCAGGCTGTTAACTCCAAATTGTTGGGATATTTTATCCGCAACCCTATCGCAAAGCCCTTGGTCGATATCGACAATAACAGGTATACCGCCAAATTCCCCAATGGCCTCGGCATGTTTTTGCCCCAACATGCCAGCCCCACCAGTTATAACCGCAACCTTGCCAGTTAAATCAAACATATCTCTAACTGATTTCATACAACCCCAATTACACCCCCTTGATCTGACCACCATCAACCACAAGATTTGTTCCTGTTATAAATGAGGCACTACTTGAAGATAGAAAAACTACCGCTTTTGCAACCTCTGCCAATGTTCCTAGACGTTGCATGGCAACTTCCCGGTTGAGCATGGATTGCACACCTTCGGCATCCTGGGCCATTTTTGTCGCCCATGTGGAACCAGGAAAAATAATATTTCCTGGAGAGAGTTGATTGACCCGAATACCATATTTTGCTAACGGTTTTACCAAATTTTTAGCATAAGCCCACAAAGCAGCTTTGGCAGATGCATAGGCCAACGGACAACCCAACGCTTCCATACCACAAATAGACCCTACAAGTGTCAAACTTGCATCACGCCCTTCACTGGCACTTTGGGCTAAAAGTTCTCGCAGGTCTTGCACTACTCCTACGGTGTTATAAAGATTTATATCAAACATACGTCGCCACTCATCAGTGGTTTCCTGCAAGACTGGCATAGAAGTTCCAGAGCCAACATTACAAACTATATGATCGACTCCACCGTTAGATAGATGGTTTTTTAAAGCAACTCTAACCGTAGAATCACCCAAGTCACCAACAAACATATCTACAAACTCAGAGCCATACCGTTTAGCCAATTCTAAATATGCTTTTTTAATGGTAGCCTCACTACGTCCTGTCAGTATAACACTAGCTTTTTCTTGCAAAAATGCTTCCGCTATCCCAAAACCTATCCCCCTTGATGATCCTGTTACAAGTACTCTTACTCCTGACAACCCCATATCCATTAGGTTTCTCCCAACCAAGTTTGCACCATATCACGATAACGACAAAGCACCCCGGCATGATCATTATCAACAGCTCTGGCAGTCTGTAGTATGTAGTTACCTTGATAGCCAATAGATTCAAACATGGCAATAGTCTGCGGCAACTTGGCGCACCCCTTAGTTAATGGAACAGTTATTCCCCCTAGTAAACGATCTTTTACATGCACATTTAAAACCCTTTGACCATAAGCTTGAATTTCATCTTCTAGCTTAAAACCAAGAGCAGCACTGTTTCCTATATCGTAATTTATCCCAAAAAGCTCTGGTGATAGTCTGGCTATAAAACGTTTAAGTTCTTGGGGGTGAAAATCTGACTCAAAAACAGTTACAACACCTAGTTTTTGCAAATCATCGGCATGTTGTTCTAAAATTTCGACTAAAACATTCTCTTGTTCACTGTTCTCTAGACTACCATTATCAACAAGAGGGATAACAACATATCTTATACCGACAACCCCACAGGCAGACACCACAGCTAAAAAATCCTGTATCAGATTTTGCCTTTCAACACCTTTTGCTTTCCAAAATGGAGCCTGCATGAAACAGTCACCAGTGAGGGATGGAATTGATATCTGATTCTTAGATGCTAGTTGCATAATTTCGGCTTGCCCATCTTTTGTTAAAAGAGGGTTTTCATATAACCGTTCTTGGTCCAAAGTCCACTCCATGAGAAATATATTACAGCCATTTGCCATGGAAAACTCATTTTGCCAATTGCTCCAAGGAAAAGATTGAATCCGTCCATCCATCAATGGTGATAGACGACCTTGCATATATCCAATCCGCGTATGGTGTATCAATCTACCCTCTCCATAGCACTATTTAAGGGTTTAACAGCAGAGGATAACAGCATTATTTCTTTGGAAAACCTTACAAACTTAGAATGCGGTTTAAGCCAAAAAGGAGTTAAATATCTTACTATCTCAGTGACAGTTACCATCCAAGGCAATTTCCACACAACTGGCAGTTGCCGAAAATATTCACAATGCACATTGTCAAAACCGTGAATCAGTTGAATATCTCGAAGGGATGATAAAGTAAATGGGGTTCTATGGGTGTAATCTTCAAAATATATCCGCATATTGGCTTCCCAATCAGGACACATTGTTATGACAAGACCTCCAGGCTTTAAAACCCTATATATCTCTTGTACAAACCGTTCAGGATAGTAAAAATGTTCTATAACTGACTTTGAGAAAATTACATCAAAAATATTATCCTCATAGGGAAGTTGATCATTCTCAAGATCAGAGGATTTTAGTTCGGCTTGGGGGCATAATCTCTGAGCAGCGGAAGATTGATCAACTCCATAACCCTGCACACCACATCTAATAAAACCCTGTAAAAATTCACCTCGACCACAGCCAATATCAAGTAGTTTTTGCCCTTTAGCAATATTATAACGATGGCTGAGATATCTGGTCAATTTCTCAGGATAGGTAGTTAAAGGACGCTCCTTTTGGCTATAAATAACATCTACATAATCCTTTTGATTAGACGGTATCATGTGGACAACATCTCCACCAACTCTAACAAAAGACCCTCAGGACCACGACAATAAGTAACCTTTACACAACCATCTGGAGAGTATTGGGGTGGGGCATTAAAAACAAAGCCTGCCTCTGTTAAACGCTGAAATATTTTATCTAAATCCCTAACAGTTAAAGCAACATGTGTTAACCCGGTACTGTTAGCGGCACCATGCCAAAAATTTTTATCGGGGTGAGATTTAAAATGCAGCAGCTCTATAAGGTTACCGTCAGCAGCAGCCAACTTGACAGTAGTGACCTCTACACCATCCAGTCCAAGCATGGCATCGATATGGCTTCCAGACTCTTCTATCTGACAGTTAACCTTAAAACCCAGCAAATTACACCAGAACCGTTTAGCACTATCTAAATCGTTAACAACAATACCAGTATGGCGAATTGCAGTAATCATTCTTGGGCCACTTTAGCAATACAGTTGCCCAGAACTTCAACTCCCTCCAGCAGAGCATCATCACTAATGGTTAGAGGTGGTCCTATTTTAATTGATTCTCTACCTGTGTGGACCACAAGTAGACCTTGCTGCATACAAAGTTGCGCAACTTTGCTACAAAATTCCCCTGCCGGCTGCCCACTTTTGGGATCATGAATGAGTATGGCAGCAATTAATCCTTGCCCTAAAACATGTTTAACACGATTGGGAAAACGGTCCTGTAATACTTGCAAAGCAGCAAATAACAAGCGACCTTTACGCTTGGTTTCGGCAACAATATTACGAGACTCAATCTCTTCAATAACCGCTAATCCAGCAGCACATACTAACGGATTAGCTGAATGGGTACTGCTCATACTTCCAACTTCTGGCAGATCCAAGATTGCAGCCCGTCCCAATACACCAGAGAGAGGCACCCCCCCACCCATGCCTTTACCACAACATATAAGGTCTGGAGTAACTCCATAGTGTTGATACCCAAATTTTTCCCCTGTACGGGCAAAACCACTTTGCATCTCATCAAAACTAAGAAGGATGCCATGTTCTCGGCATACCACCTCTATAGCCTGCACAAAATCTTTTGGGTAGAATACCGCCCCCCAACCTTGAAATGTTTCCAACATAAAACCACAGATATCCTGGGCAATATCAATACCTGTATTGATAAGTTTTTTCAGTTCTGCTGTAAAAAAATCCGCTCCCTGCCCCTCAGTTAACTCCCAGGGATAAGGGAATGCGATATGATGAATATCTGCATCTTGATAACCGATCCATTGCCTTTGGGCTAAATTGCTACTCATCATCTGTGCAGCCAAGGTACGCCCATGCCAGTTACCCTCTATACAGACTATACCTAACCGCCTTTTGCCTACCTTTTGTCCATGCATACGCATTAATTTAAAGGCCGCTTCGGTAGCTTCTGTTCCTGCTGAAAGAAGAAATGCTTTTTCAAAAGGGTGACCAGCAAAAGCTATCAATTTTTCTAGATAATTAGCCCGCATCTCATTGGAATAAGCATAACAACTATATAGAGGTTGATTTACAGTTGAACCGATAGCCTGATTAATTCTGGAGTTTGAATGACCAACATTGGCAACAAAGATTGTAGAGGTAAAATCTATATAGCGGTTATCTGCCAAGTCAAACACACTGAAATCTTCAGCTCGCTGCCATACAATTGGCAACTGTCCCTGCATAGAACGGGATTCACAACTCTCCAACCTTGCCAACAGTTCACGGGTTCCAGGGGCAGGAATTCGGGTTTGAATTAATCTATTTGCCGTTTTTACTGGCAACACTTCAATAGGCTCTAGTGAAAAAGAGTATCCAGCCATTATTTTATATCACTCAAACAAGTTTTGTAAAAATTCAGGATTGTGACTACATTGAAACTCCAAGAGCGCAAAATCATCCAATGTATCAACCTCCGCAACTGTAGGAGTAATGTATGGCATTACCTTATCCCCATGCAATATACCATTTTTTCTAATAAACTCTGTCGATAAAACATCAACATAACCATTTGCTTGATAGGTAGAGGGAAACTGTTGTCTGGCACTGTTGGCAATATCAATTGCTGTTCCTTTACTACCCAACTGCTTTAAAATTATTAAATTATCACCTCTGCTTACTGCTTCTGGTGTGAAGCTATCAACAGGATACATCTCAAAAGTTTTATAGGCAGACTCAGCCATTTCATGAACAGAACGTAGTGCAGTAACCCCAATCATACCTATAAATTTTTCTATAGCTTCGGCAACCAACTGGGGCTTTCTTAGGGGTGTGGTAGGACGCATGTGGACAAAATACTCAGGATACTCCCCAGTAGATGCCAGCCAATTTAGCGCATGCTCAATAAACTCATAATCAGAAGAGTTATCATCTGAAATATCTACAGGGCGCAAAAAAGGGGCTTCAGCACCCCAATCTTGAGCAATTTTTGCATATTCAGGGGAATCGGTCGAAACAATTACACGATCAATAATTGGCACTTTTTGACAGGCAGCAATGGTCCAGGCAAGTAGAGGACGCCCTCCAAGCAGCCTGATATTTTTATCAGGAACCCCCTTGGAACCAGCTCTGGCAGGTATAAGTGCAACAATTTTGCTCATTAATTAACTATGCACCTAAAAAATATCTATCAATCAACACAGTCTAACCCGGATATTTCATATGTTTATTAAAAACGGATAATCAACTGCTTTATTTGGTATTACTGCGACACTCAAGAGGCAAGTGCGCACGTAATTTGGCAGCAATACTTACCTCTTTTGGATGCATTGCCAATGATCCATCACCCATAGCTTTTTCTATTTTGTTAACTGCTCCCACCAACATAATGAAACCAGCAGGTTCAATGGATGAAGCCTGATCAGAGCCATACATTGCACGATCTAAAGTGATGTGGCGTTCTAAAGATGTAATACCATGAGCTGCTGCAGCATAAGAGACAGCCAAACCTCCTTCATGACCACTATAGCCAATATTACATTTGTAACGATCCCTAAGTGTCTTTATACGGTTTAAATTAGCATCTGCATCATCCATTGGATATGTCGATACACAGTGCATGATTTCATAAGGGCAACCAGCCTTGCGAAAAATTTCCACCGCACGGTCAAGATCGGCTATATCGCTCATACCAGAAGAGATAAAAGTATGTTTTTTCTCCGCAGCAATCATCTGCAATAGAGGTTCATAAACCAACATGGCCGAGGCCACTTTGTTATATTTGCAATTAAACTTTTGTAAAAATTTCTGGCTGTCAAGATCCCAAGCGGAAGCAAACCATTCTATATCTTTATTATGGCAATATTTATCTATCTCGCGGTAATCTTCTTCACTAAACTCCAACCCTTCCTTCTGCTCACGTTGAGTTGTACCCCAAGGGCTTTCCCTTGGTGAATCCAGCAACTCCTTGGTATATACCACATCAATAGTACGTTTTTGAAATTTGACTGCATGTGCACCGGCATTTTTTGCAACATCAATCAACTCTTTTGCAATACCAATGTCGCCATTATGATTAATACCAATTTCAGCGATAATAAAAATGCTCATCTTTTTGAAAAACCTTTTGTAAAAAAAATTATTATGGAGTCAAAGTAGCAACAATGGTATCTGTTTTGCCAATTTTAGCTAGAACATTCTCATAAGAGCTGCGCAACTCCGGGCTATCTAGAAAATGCCAAACTTTATCTCCTCCCGGCTGACCTCTTGCCAACCAAAAAAGATGGTTTGACAAGGGATATCTCTGTTTATGCTCCAAAGAGGAGATACGCATTCCAACTTGCTGCACCAACTGATCCAGATTGCTTGCATTAAATAGATACAGATGACATGACCAATAGGTAAACTTTGAAAATGGTTCGTTTTCATATAGCGTTAGAAGTGCATCTTGGGCATTTGGCACTTCAATTATTATCTTTCCATCAGGAGCAAGATATTTTAACAAATTTTTTAGTATAAACCTTGGGTCTGGTAAATGCTCAACCACATGAAATGCCGTGATTATATCAAATTTTCTTGTTGGGGCAAAGTCATTAATATCACCAACAACTTCAAGCCCATTTTGTAAAAAATGCTTGGATAACCGCTTTTCAAGCTCTATACCTGCTACTGATTTGGCAACATCTTTAGCCTGTAAAAGAAACCCCCCGGCTCCACAACCAAAATCCAGAACAGATTTGTTGGTAATCTGAACCTTAAAACTGTTAAAACGCCGATTATCATCTTGTTTAGTATCAAGCAACCACTGCTCTATCGAAAAAAGATTTTCACTGTGCATACCACTTTCACGATAAAAATCATCCAAAGATTCCCCTAAAGATATCTGGGTTAAAAAAACCAAACCACATTGGGAACATTGATTTATCAATGCTTTTGGATTATCTCGTACCTGACCATTTCGCAAAGTTGATTTGTCACTACCACACAGATAACAGCTCATATAAAATCACCACTCAACAAACAAGATACCCTTCGGCAATCAATATGAAGAATAACGGTTACACTTTTATTTCAGGCAACAACACTTTCCCACAACTCCTTCACAACTCCATCACCGCCTTTTACTTTTGTCACATGTTTGGCAATCTTGATAATTGCCGGATGGGCATCGGCAGGAGCCACAGGAAAACCGACTACCTGCATTACCTCAAAATCATTTAGATCATTGCCTATATACAAAACATCTGAAAGATCAATATTCAAACCCGCGCAATAAGCTGTAAGAGCGGCTTTCTTGTCTGACGAGCCCTGAATCACCTCTATGTTAAGCTTCTTTCCTCTTGCACTGACAACCAAATTTGTCTCAGTGCTTAAAATTAACTGCTTAAAGCCCCTTTTTTTTAACTGACTTACACCATAACCATCAGCACGACTGACAAAAACTGCCTCTGTGCCATCTTCAAACTGTAAAGCCCGGTTGTCTGTCATAACGCCATCAAAATCGTAGACTAGCAAAGCAATATTTTCACCCTTAATTTGTTGGCTTTTGTCTGGGGAAAAGGCAAAAAAATGTTTATGAAAATATTGCTGGCAATGGTTAAAAATCTGCTGAAGGTAATTAGACATGTGGCAACAAAATATCCTGTACGCTTTTTAAATACTGAGAGCTTGTGAAAAAATGAAACCCTACTGCGAACGCCCCAAATTCACCCCCCGCACCATGTCGAAACGTGCC
>JADFYX010000209.1 GCA_015232795.1 Magnetococcales bacterium | reverse complement strand
TTAAACCAAAAAATTCTAGCTGTTGCCAGATTTGCTACAAAAGCCAACTTTAAACTTGATTCCAGTGAGATTGAGTCTGATGTTGCGCAATTTCTTGAACAGTACATAAGCGAGATTGGGCAAGAATACTTAGCAAACCGTATTAGAATACATGTTGATAATCAGGCTAAAGAATTTATTCGCAGATTTCTACCTATCGAATTTTCCATTTTAGTTGAAAACTTGGTTAGTAATGCAAAAAAAGCTAGAGCTTCCCATATTTGGTTTGAAATTAAACAGCCAAAAAAGAATACTCTCGTTATCCATATTTTTGACAATGGTCGTGGTTTAGATAGGAGCATTGATGATCCTGAACAGATCTTTGAGAAGGGGTTTTCTAGATCCCGTGGGTCTGGGCTTGGGCTTTACCATGTCCGCCAAGTATTGTCTGAAATGGGTGGGAACATTTCTCTTGATACATCTTTTACATCAGGTGTCCGTTTTGAAGTGAGGTTTATAAAATGAGGTTAGATTTTAATATTTTGTGGGTTGAAGACCATCCAGATAGAATCGAAGAGGATTTTATCGCTTTGAAATGTGAGCTTAATGCGCAAGGCTTTAATGCTGTTAAGACTGTTTTGCCAAGCGTTGATAGTGTGAAGTCTTTAATGAGTAAAAACCCTTCTGAAGATGCATTTGATCTTATACTTGTTGATTTTGATTTAGGAGATTCTGGAGGGAATGGAGGTGATGCTGCAAAAGCAATTAGAGATCAATTTTCACATCGTGAGATGGTTTTTTATACTGGAAAGCCGATTAAAGAACTAAACGAAACTGCTTTTGAAAAAGATATTCAAGGTGTTTATTTTGCTAGTCGAGATACGCTGGCAGACGAAACATTTAATGTAATTGATAATATGTTGCGCAAGGTGGTAGATATTAGCCATACACGTGGAATCGTTATGGCGGAAACAAGTGATCTTGATCATTATATTGATCTATGTCTTATCTCATCTTTTGAAGGACAGACAGAAGATAGGCAAAAATCTTTCCACAAAAAAATTGTTGAAAAAATCAGTGGTAGTTTAGATAAATCTAACAAAAAGTTTACAAAGTTGTCCAGTTTTGACAAATTCTCAGAACTTCTTGACAATAAATATCTTGTGACAAGTAGTGATAAAATTCGTGCCATGAGCGATTTCCTGGAATTATTTACCAACTTGTCAAACAAAAAAACTCACATTAAGACCATGAAAGATTACATGGCATTCCAAATAGATGTTCGCAACGTACTCGCACATGTCAAGATAGTCAGCAAAAATGGCAGCAAAGTTTTCCAAGGAAAAAACTATAATGTTGATGGTCAAAGAATGCTAGAATGGCGGAATGCCCTCAGAGATCACAGGGAAAAGATCAATGCAGTTGCAAGGGATCTTGGGGTAATAATTGAAGGTCAATAATTCTAATTATTTGCTGTTTTATGATAATAACGTTTAGTTATTCCATGTCTGTTCAGACGGTAAATACCGCAACAAAGACTCCCCGAGCAGTTCCGCAAGCAATGGTGGAACTGCATTTGCCACTTGTGTAAAACGAGGTACTTCGAGTTTACGACGATGCCCACCAGTTGTATACTTACCTTTAAATACAAACCAGTCAGGAAATGTCTGTAGGCGGGCATTCTCACGTACTGTGAGTGCTCGTGGTTCGCTGTAGTGGATTAAATCATCCGGCATACTTGTTATCGTTGGAGATGGTCTTCTGGGATCAATGACCCTGATCACCTGTTTCTTCAAACCAAATCTTTCCCGTAGTTCTTTTGGAATAGTTGAATATAATTGTTTGTTGGCCTTGCAGTGGTTAATGATCGATGTGAAGCGGTCCACAATATGTGGCTGGTGACGGGCCATACGTGTATCAGATGGTGGTCCATCAAAACCTATTCTCATGGCTTTCTGAAATGCTGTTTTTGGTTCTTTATAATCGATAGCCTTAAACCCTTTACACTCTGGGCAATCCTTATCACCATTCTTTAGAACTTCTAGATCTGATATTGCTGAACATGCACTTGGTCGGCGTTTAAGCCCCTTTGCTTGAAAAAAACTATCTCGATGAGCACTAACAAAAGTAAACGGATTTGGACGAGGATGTGAGCGCTTAACCCCCTTCCGCATTGCAATCATAAAAAAACGCGGTCTATTTTGTGGTACGCCATAACCAGATGCTTTAATGATCCTTGTAAAAACTGCATAATCTTTGCTTAAGGTCTTTATTAACTTTTTAGAATAGTTAACTTCTTCATTACTATCTGAATTGCTGGTAAATTTGTAGGTTATACCACGAACATTTTCAAGCAACACCATATCTGGTTCTAGACGTTTAACTAACTCTAAATAGGCATCTACCAACCTATTACGAGGATCATTGGGATCTCTTCGACCAGCACTAGAAAAGCCCTGACATGGCGGTCCTCCTGCTAACAAATCTACCTTTCCTCGCAGTTTATCCAACTGTGAAACGTACATTTCTCCCATCAAGTCATAAATGCTTAAAGGTTCCTGATCCAACCAATTAGGCCAGTTGTATAGATGCCGAGAATTTGAAGACAAAAAATTTGCCTGAAGAGTCTCAAAAGCTAAAGGATCTTTCTCAATGGCAAACATACCTTGCCACCCTGCCTCCATTAGTCCCAAACTTAACCCGCCACAGCCAGCGAAGGCATCGACAAATGTCGGGGTACGTTCAGCAGAACCTTCAACTTCACTTGAATTCTGAATTGTATTTAGGTATTGAAGCACAACAGCCCTCGTAAGATGAATAGTGCAACACAATAACCAATTTTCAATCCACCGACCAGATTAATTATTTTAAATCACTAAACATATTTGCCATTAAAACTCGTCATTTCCAAGCTGAAGTGAATACGCTTTTTTACATCCCTCAAATTAGTAATTTAACCTAGATTCGGCAGTTTGCGGTACGTGCATGGCGTAAGATATTGGTTTATCTGGTGTATCAGTGGAAATCGCGATCACCTTGTTGGTGACAAGACTTTCCCCTGATATGCCAATAGCTTACATCAAGTGCGTGACGACAACAGCCGAATTTAGGTTAAAGGTGGCATAGTTTTTTTTATTACTACGTCATTGGATTTTTAAGTGCCAACCAGAGGGGCACCCCCCCTGATTGGCTTAAGTATGTTATGAGACATCTTACTGTTAAACTGCTCTGTCTGCCTCTCTTTTTACGCGGATCTGTATGAAGCCAAAATTGTTGCCGTAACGATCCTCTAGATCATTTGCAAAAAAGAAAAGCTCCCCTGTGCGGTCATTCACATTAAGATTTACTAAGTTTTCCTGCTCATCATCATATACACGGAACGGCACCTGCTCTTTTTGCCCGATAGTGCCAACCACCTCAAACCATTCTGCATCGGGATGACGGCGTTCATCTTCCATAAAATGGATGGCAAGACCCTTTCCCGAATACCAAGGAAATTCCTCGGAACGTTTCCATCCCTTTGGCCCACAATCAATACCACTGTCGTACCATACTTGATCATCTTCTATGGAAAATGAATACACCTCTCCCTTGCCCTTATTGGCATAAACAAAGCTGCGGTTGTATTTAAGGTGGGCATATACGGTCACCAACCTGGATTCACCTACTTCCAACTTTTTGGGGGCTGGTGGACCATTTTTTAAATGCTCTTCAATACCTTTATATTCAACAGTTCCCTCTACGTTATAAACAACAGATCCCTCTACGTCGGGTCGCCAAATGGTGTGAGGAATCTGATTCTCCTTCACCCCATCAATCTCTCTTTCGCTCATAGAAACCGGACGGTAATCAGAATCGCCAAAAATACGCTCCAGTACCGAAAAGTGAACTATAGGTGGTGGCAATTTATGTCGCATCTCCGGATCATCGCTATGGACACGCATATCCCGATCACAGGTGGTCCATTTAAGAAGCCAAGAACGATCCTGCTCGTGGCTTTTACCTAGAGGTTTGGGGTCCATATCCATATCGTCGAAGGTTAGCTTTAATTGTCGGCACTCCTTGGTATCATAATCAATGTCGACAGGCATCCGATATTTTAGCCCAATTTTGCGCCGGGTGATCTCATTTAGTAAAAATTGCAGAGTAACATCTGACAAACCATCATAACGATACCCACCGCCAACATCAGAGTGGGCTCCTGCAAACCAGACTTCAGTAACTCGGTCTGGATCATAAGAAAAGAGAGTGGGCATAAAGGCAGTGCGTTTATCATCCAAGCAGAGCATGTGCAACGCCTCTTGTACATGTTCCGACAAACCGCGATCTTCAAAAACCACATCTGAAACTGGTTTTTTATTATCTTTCAGGTTAGGTAGACCGATAGAAGCAACTGTTTCGAAAACACCAAGGAAGCGAATTTTTACCTCAGCAGCATCTGGATCTCGCCATTTTAAAAGTTCGTTGACCTTAGCGGCAAATTTGCGAGCAATCGCAGCCCCTCGGCTGAAACCAAAAATATAGATACTATCATTTGCACTAGGTTGGGCTTTGTGCAGATCATCCGCTGCATTATTGATAATTTTTTTCACATCAGTGAGAGCCAAACCTGAGTTTACCAACTGTTTTAACTTACCACCTTCAGTGCCAACACCTTGGTAATAAAAGTTTTCTTGTTCCTGTAGTTGTTTTTCAAGATTTTTCTGTCTTTCTGTCTCAACCTTCTTACTGGGTGCATAACCACCTAGTAAAAGATGCAGCTTAAAAATGTTGCTAATACTACCATCTTGCGCCTTTTCATCAGGATTTTCACCCTGATCGGCATCCTTTGGATCGTTGCAAGTCCCGTCAAAACAGATAATAATTTTTCTCGACATTATATTCCCCCAT
>JADFYX010000208.1 GCA_015232795.1 Magnetococcales bacterium | reverse complement strand
TCCATAGGTATCGGCCCCAGCAAAACCTTGGCGAAAATTGCCAATAGGCTGGCAAAAAAAAATCCCCGGACAAAAGGGGTTCTTGATATTTCAGAGCCACGATTTACTAAAAAAGCACTGGATATGTTAGGGGTAGGGGATGTGTGGGGCGTTGGTTCGCGCTGGGCAAGAAAATTGGAAGATTATGGAATTAAAAATGCAGCCCAACTGCGAGATGCTGAGCTGCGCTGGATAGAAAAAAAGTTTAATGTTGTGTTGGGCCGCACGGTTTTGGAGTTGCGTGGCATTCCGTCCATTGGGTTTAATGACCTGCCCAAATCCAGCCAGTCCATAACGTCATCACGTTCATTTGGTAAAAAAGTGACGAATATCTCTCAACTTAAGGAGGCAGTAGCAAGTTATACTGCCAAAGCCGCAGAAAAACTCCGGGCGCGGGGGCTGTTGACCAACGTGATATCGGTTTTTATAACAACCAGCCGTTTTTCCCCTGCTGACAGCCAATATCAAAATTCTGCATCAATAACCCTGCCAGAAGCAACTAGTGATTCAGCTATGTTGATACACTATGGGTTTATAATTTTAGACTCCATATATCGTGATGGGTATCGTTATCATAAAGCGGGTATTATGTTGCTGGATATTGTACCAGTGCGCGGTTCTCAACAGTCTCTCTTTAGCGACATCACTAAACGGGCTAAAAATAACAAGCTTATGGAGGCTGTGGATATGCTGAATAAAAAAATGGGGAGTAATACGGTACGTTTTGGAGCCCAAGGGATAAAGCATGAATGGCGTATGCGTAGAGAGCGAAAATCTGCAGCGTACACCACCTGCTGGAAGGAAATTCCAGTTATACAGGCTGTTTGACTTTATGGTAAGCCAAAACACCTAGAACAGTAAACCTGCAAGCATAACAGAATTATGTTCTAAATATTTAGGTTGGTCTGAATCTCATCTTTTATCTAGAACTCAACGTCGAGAACGCAAAACGAACTTGAACGCCCTGGTGCCAGCAAAAAGAGGAAAAACGACTGTATATTTTTTCTCCTGTTATAAACCTTATCGGTTAAAAACATTTGAAGGTAAAGATGTTTTTGCATTTTGGATAATTATAAGCCGTAGATTGCTGCAATGCAATAACGACTAAAAGCTAACAGGATATAGCAACCAAGGCAATGGAAAATTATTGCATTTTAGACAAAAGAAATGTTTTTTGATAAAAAAGATAGTAAAATTAACATGTTTTACTGCATGTTTTTAGATAAACTAACCACAGAAAACTGTGGATACATTCTGTCTGGATGGAGGAGTCTTTGCTTAAAAGTAAATTAGTGGCAACTTTACCTATTTTCCTAGTGTATTTGTAGGAATCTGGCTACAATAGTGGGTGTATAGAATGAGAGAATTTTGGGTTGTTGTGTATGATATTATCTCCAATGTATTACCCCTTCTTATAAGTTGGATGCCACAATAAATTTTTTTATATGATATTTTTTAGTACCTCGCATATGAGAGTTTTTCATCATGAATAAATCGATATTTTCGGCTGTTGGGATTCTGCTTTTATTGGCGGCTTGGATGTTGTCTGGGCCTGGCACAAAAGCGGGTGCGTCTCATCCTCAAGAGACAAAAGCTGACAAAAATGTGGTAAAACCCATAATGAAGGTTAAGGTTCATATCTCTCGTGGGGTGGATATGGAGAGGTTTGTTAGTGTTAAAGGGCAGGTTGAGCCTCTGCGTAGTGTCACCATTAAAGCTGAAACTCAGGGCCGGGTAATAAAGCTACCTGTTAATAAAGGGGTGCGAGTTGCAGAAGGGGAGTTGCTGGTTGCTCTCTCTATGAATGATCGCGAGGCACGTCTTAGCGAGGCCCAAGCTATGGTGATTAGTGCCGAAAGAGATTTGGAAGTTACCCATAAACTGGTAAAGCAAAAGATAAAGGCAACCAACCAGCTTAACTCTGATGAGGCAAACCTCGCAGCAGCAAAAGCTCGGTTGGAGCAAATCCGTTGGGAGATAGGTAACACCGTAATAAAAGCCCCTTATGCTGGGGTGCTAAACGAGCGTCCAGTGGAACTTGGAGCTTTTTTGCAGGTGGGAGATCCTGTAGGAACCATAGTAGATGATTTGACGCTGCTGTTAACCGCCCAGGCATCACAACTGGCTGTAATAGAGCTAAAACTTGGGCAGCAGGTAGAGGCAACCCTCATTAACGGTGTGGTTTTAAAAGGTATGTTGAGCTATATCTCTACCTTAGCCGAGAAAGGCACACGTAGCTACCGTATAGAGGCCCGTGTTGCCAATCCCGAGCATCTTGCTTATACAGGTCTTTCTGCCACATTAAAACTTCCGGTTGGTAAAAGTGTTGCTCATAAAATCTCTCCTTCTGCTTTGGGTTTGGATGCTCTTGGGCGTTTGATTGTTAAGGGAGTAGACGAGCAAAACAGCGTTATGGTTAAACCTGTGGAGCTGTTACGCAGGGAACGAGATAGTATGTGGGTATCGGGACTGCCCATGGAATTTAAATTAATCACCTTGGGGCAGGAGTATCTTGCAGTAGGGGAAAAAGTAGAAGTAATTCAGGACGACAGGAGTTAGATAATGGGTGTAATAATCAATGCGGCTTTAGTCCGTAGTCGTGCCACCCTGCTTATTTTGCTCTTTCTTTTTGTTGCCGGAACTTCGGCATATGTAGAAATTCCTAAAGAGTCCGACCCAGATGTAGCAATTCCCATTATTTATGTCTCTATGAACCATGACGGCATATCCCCGGTGGATGCCGAGCGTCTTTTGGTGCGGCCTATGGAGAATGAGCTTAAGGGCATTGAGGGTATTAAGGAGATGCGTTCGGAAGCAGGGGAGGGGCACGCTTCGGTAACCTTAGAGTTTGATGCTGGATTTGATAGCAAACAGGCTTTAGATGATGTACGGGAAAAGGTGGATACCGCCAAGACAAAACTACCGGGTGAGACCGATGATCCTGAGGTGCATGAGGTTAATGTAGCCCTATTTCCGGTTCTCTCCATCGCCATGGCTGGTACTATCCCCGAGAGGGCTCTGTTCAAGCTGGCAAAACAGCTAAAAGATGATATTGAAGCCCTGCCCGGTGTGCTTGAGGTGATAATTGGTGGGGATAGAGAAGAGCTGATGGAGGTGTTGGTAGATCCTCTGGCTCTGGAGAGTTATAGAATTGATTTTCCCTCGGTGGTAAACACTGTAAACCGTAACAACCGTTTGGTTGCTGTGGGAGCCATGGAGTCGGAATTTGGTCGTATGGTAATGAAGGCTCCAGGGGTTATTGAGAATGTCTCTGATCTGCTGGATCTACCCCTTAAGGTAGAAGAGGACGCAGTGGTAACATTTGGTGATGTTGCCAGTGTGCGCAGTACCTATAAAGATCCTGAGAGCTTCGCCCGTGTGGATGGTAAAAATGCCCTGGTTTTAGAGGTTAAAAAACGGGTGGGGGCAAATATCATTGAGACCATAGAGGCAGCACAACGGGTGGTGAGCGAACACAATTCTCGCTGGCCCAGTGGTGTTCATCACACCTATATTCTTGACCAATCAAACAAGATCCGCGATATGCTTCGGGATCTTATGAACAACGTGCTTTCCGCCATCATATTTGTGATGGTCATTGTCTTGGCAGCTATGGGTGCACGTTCATCTGCTTTGGTGGGTTTGGTTATTCCTGGCTCTTTTTTAACGGGTATTTTTATAATTTATCAGATGGGAATGACACTTAATATTGTCGTGTTGTTCAGCCTTATTCTTGTGGTGGGTATGTTGGTTGATGGGGCAATTATTGTTGCTGAGTTGGCAGACCGCAACATACAAAATGGGCAGCCTCCTCGCGAGGCATTTTATAACGCAGCAAAGCGTATGTCCTGGCCTGTTATCGCCTCTACCGCAACCACATTGGTGGTGTTTTTACCCCTGCTTTTTTGGCCGGGAGTAATCGGTCAGTTTATGAAATATCTGCCTATGACGGTGATAATTTGTCTCACGGCTGCGCTTTTTATGGCTCTGGTTTTTCTGCCAGTTTTAGGTAGTGTTTTGTCAGCAAGAAAGAAGGGTGGCAAAGCTGCAAAAAAAGAGGAGACCCAGAGCAGTTTTACCCACGGTTATGGGATTGTGTTAAACACTCTGTTACGTCATCCCGGTAAAACCTTGTTAATAGGTTTGTTGGTGGTGATAGGTTCAGGATTTGCCTATGGAAAATTTGGCTTTGGTGTGGAGTTTTTTCCCGATGTAGAACCAGAATCTGCCATGGTACAGGTGCAGGCCCGTGGGGATCTCTCTATCTATGAAAAAGATGCCATTCTCAGGCAAGTTGAAAAGCGTTTAATAGGCTGGAAAGAGCTTGATTCGGTCTATGCCAGATCATTCAACAGAGCCGATTCTCAATTGGCAGCAGATGTTATCGGTGTTATTCAGTTTCAACTGGTGGATTGGGATAAACGGCGTAAGGCCAAAGATATTTTAAAAGAGATGCGCAAGATAACCGCCGATATTCCCGGTGTGGTGTTGGCGTTTCGTAAGGCAGAAAATGGACCTTCGGGGGGTAAGCCCATCCAACTGCAAGTCAGCACCATGGATAACAACCAGCTATATAAAAATGTCGCACAAATTCGCCACGTAATAGACACCTTGGGGGGATTTGTCGATGTGGAAGATAACCGTCCACTTCCGGGCATTGAATGGCGGTTGGATGTGGACCGGGCAGAGGCAGCTCGTTTTGGGGCTGATGTAACATTAATAGGCAAGGCTGTGCAGTTGATCACCAGCGGTATAAATGTAGCAACCATAAGACCGGACAGTGCCGATGACGAGGTGGATGTACGGGTGCGCTTTCCCCAAGAAAAACGCACGCTGGATCAACTTCTTGATCTGCAAATTCGCACCGATCAGGGCATGGTGGCTCTC